>DATEIG010000092.1:0-5316 GCA_035279185.1 Mycobacterium sp. | reverse complement strand
GTGTCGGTGTAGGCGACGACGATGTCGGAGCGCAGCACATCGGGGATGTCCTGGGCGAACGTCATCGCACCGACGGCGCCGATCACGCCGGCGGCCACCACTATCCGGCGGTTGGTGTGCTCGCTGTACCGTCGCGCCGTCGCGAGAGCGAACTCGATGAACCCCAATGCGCCTGCGACGGTGAGAAGAACCGTCAGCGGCGGCTGCAACCGGAACGACAGCAGTGTGGTGCCCGCAAGTGTGGTGAGCATCGACAGCAGTGACCAGGCGTAGACGGCGACGACGCCGAACGCGAGCGCGGCCGCTCGTGTCGAGGTGCGGGCCCGGACGACGAGCCACACCGTGCCGAGCATGCAAAAAGCGCCGAGGAGGGTGAACTCGAGCATCGGGAACGCGAGTTCCGCACCGTCGGGGGGCAGGTAGTGCATGGCAGTCCCGGAGTCGGCCTGCGTGCCACCTGCTGCCGCGAGAAGGAAGGGTGCCCAACCGATCAGCGCGACCGCGGTTGCGATGACGGCTGTGACGGCAAGCCGAGCGAGGGGTTCGGCGCTGCGGCGTGCGACGGCAAGCGACACCGCCATGATGACGACGACGAAGGCGGCGTAGCCGAGCAGAAGTGTGTAGAACAGGGCGGCCACGCCGAGGAAGACGCCGACGCCGACGACGGCTGCCCAGCCGCCGCCACGCGATCGGCCGCGCAGCCCCGACCACGCCAGCACCAGGACGGGCGGCAGCAGGGCGGTGATCGCGGCGGCATAGGGCTCGGCGGGGGAGTAGGCCAGCGTCGCCGCGGCGGTCGCGGTGGACACGATCAACGCGTACTCGAACCGGATCATGCTCGCCCACAGCACGAATGCGAGCGCGATGGCGACGGCGATCGAGGTGATCGCCCATGGCTTGTACATCTCCCAGGCAGGTGTGCCGGTCAGTGCTGCGGCCCGGCCGCCGAGCCAGAACCAGCCTGCCGGGTAGAACGGCGGCAGGCCGATGTAGGTCATGTCCTTCAGCGCGGCGGTGTCGGTGAGTCGGGTCAGGTACTCGGTGCGGAACTGCTGGTCGACGGAGATGCCGAACAGGTAGAGCTTGGTGGCGCCGAGTGGCATCGCGAGCGTGACCACCGAGAACGCGGACAGGAAGAGCAGCGATCCGATGCGCGCCGGCAGCGTCGCGCCCCGCCGCCAGAGCCAGCCGGACGCGAGTAAACCTGCCAGACAGGCGAACTGACCGACGGTGGTGAGGGCGTGCAGTTGGTTGGAGGAGTTGTACGCAGGCCACTCGACGCGGGCGATCGCGGTCAGTGCGACGGCGGAGACGACGAGGGCGATGACGACCGCCACCGCCATCTGACCCAGCACGGCCAGCGCGCCTCGCATCATCGACCCGCGGGGTCTCAGATGGGGAGCTTGCGGAAGACGGGTCGCGGGATGTGCCGCAACACCATCATCACGTACCTGAACGCTCCCGGCGCCCATACCAGTTCCTTGCCCTTGGCCGATGCCGTGACCGCCAACTCGGCGACGTCCTCCTTGTCCACGGTGAACGGCGCTTCCTTGGTACCTGTGGCTTTCCAGTGTTCAACGGTGGTCGTGGTGCGCACCTGGCCGGGCCGGATCACCAGCACGCGAACCCCGAACTCCCGCAGAGCTTCTCCGAGACCGAGGTAGAAGCCGTCGAGACCCGCCTTGGTGGATCCGTAGACGAAGTTGGAGCGTCGTACCCGCTCGCCCGCCGCGGAGCTCATCGCGATGATCTGGCCGAAGCCCTGCGAGCGCATCTTCTCGCCGAGCAGCACACCGACCGAAACGGCTGCGGTGTAATTGATTCCGGCGATCTGCACCGCCTTGCGCTGGTTCTGCCACAGCTCTTCGGCGTCGCCGAGCAGGCCGAAGGCGACGATCGCGACATCGATATCTCTTGGGGCGGATCCGCCGCCCCACGCCTCGTCGATCACCTTCGGATGGCTGTCGGTGTCGGTGCCGTCGAAGTCGATCCAGTCGACGGCCTTGGCGCCCGCGGCCTTCATCTCCGCGATGGCGTCGTCGCGCTTGGGATGGTTCGGCAGGTCTGCCAGGACCACGCGCGCGGCGGCGTTTCGCAGGTACCTGGCGCAGATGGCGAGCCCGATCTCCGACGTCCCGCCGAGAAGCAGGATGGTCTGCGGGTTGCCGGTGGCGTCGAAGACCATTTAGAGGAGCTCCAAACGTCGGGCCATGTCGGAGACGAACACGCCGTCGGGATCCACCTTGCGGCGCACGGCGATCCATTCGTCGATCCGGGGGTACATGGCGTGGAAGGTTTCGGCGGTGGTGCGTGAGTCCTTGGCGGTGTACAGCCTGCCGCCGAATTCGAGGACGCGACGGTCGAGTTCGTTGAGGAACTCGTTGAGGCCGGGTCCGATCTGGAAGTCGACGCAGACGTTCCAGCCCGGGATGGGAAAGCTGAGCGGAGCGTCGTTGCCGGGGCCGAACAGTTTGAAGACGTTGAGGAACGAGTAGTGCCCGGAGCGTTGGATGTCGACCATGATGCTCTTGAACGTCTCGACTGCTTCGGTGGGCACGACGAACTGGTACTGCACGAATCCGCCTGAGCCGTAGGCCCTGTTCCATTCGCCGACCATGTCGAGCGGGTGGTAGAACTGCGTCAGATTCTGGGCTTTACCGCGGTAGGTCTTGCCGGTGCGGTACCAGAGTTCGGTCATCGCGCCGAAGATGAGCTTGTTGCCGAGCCCGTTGGGAAAGATGTCGGGCGCGGTGAAGTATTGCGGCGCATCGAATTTCAGCGGGTCGGCTTGCAGCTTCTTGGGAAGCTGGTCGACGGTGGCCAGAGAACCGCGGGAGATCACCGCGCGGCCGAGCTTCGGTGGCGGGCTGATGGCGTCGAACCAGGCGCTGGAGTAGGTGTAGTTCGATTCGGAGCCGTCGCTGTGGAAGGCGATGGTCTCGTCGAGGCTGGACGTGACGTCGCCGTCGGCGATGAAGTACGCGGTTTCCGTCGGGGTCATCGCGATGGTGACGCGAAGGATGATGCCGGTGAGGCCGTTGCCGCCGACCGTCGCCCAGAACAGGTCGGAGTCGGCGCCGTCGGGGGTGAGGTGGCGGATCTCGCCGTCGGCGGTGAGCAGTTCCATGGACCGGACGTGGTTGCCGAAGCTGCCGGCGCTGTGGTGGTTCTTGCCGTGGATGTCGCAGGCGATGGCGCCGCCGACGGTGACCTGGCGGGTGCCCGGCAGGACGGGGACCCAGAGGCCGAGGGGGAGGGCGGCGCGCATGAGCTGGTCGAGGTTGACGCCGGCGTCGACGTCGACGAGGTGGCTCTCGCGGTCGACCGAGTGGATCTTGTTCAGGGCCGTCATGTCGACGACAAGGCCGCCGCCGTTCTGGGCGTTGTCGCCGTAGGACCGGCCGAGGCCCCTGGCGATGACGCCGCGGGAGCCGTCGTCCGCGGCCCGTGCGACCGCCTTGGCGATCAGTTCCTGGTCGGGGGTCGACAGCACCTGGGCCACCGACGGGGCGGTTCTTCCCCAGCCGGTCAGGCGTCGCACGGTGGTCGGAAACATCGTGACGAGGGTACCGTGCGGCCCCCGCGGGTCACTTCAAGCGGAAGATGACCATCCGCTGGACGACGAAGTTGATGACGGTCGCGGTGCCCTGGGCGATGACGAAGGCGACGACGACTGCGGTCGGGGTGTAGTCGAGGAGGCGCAGGAAGAGGTGGTTGAGGCCGACCTGGACGACGAAGGTCGTGATGTAGAGGCCCCAGACCGCGGCCAGCCGGGCGGTGCTCGGCGGCGCCTGGAAGGTCCATCGCCGGTTGAGCAGGTACGCGGTGGTGGTGCCTGCGATCCAGCCGATGACCTTGGCGAGGTCTGGCTGCATGCCCGCGACCCGGTAGAGCAGGACGTAGAGCCCGAAGTCGACGATGGCCGAGAAGCCGCCCGTGACGACGAAACGCCATATCTGGGTCATCAAACTCAGGTTGGGCTGCATCGGCGGCTCGGTCACCCGGGCAGCCTACTCAGAGTGCGGAATCGCAAACCTCCGCGTTGAGCTTTGGAACACTTTTCAGGTGTTCTCGGAGACGCGCTATGCGATGAACGGGAACTTGCGCGTCGCGTATCGGGCATCCGCAGCGGGCGAGCGCGACATTGTCGTCGTGCCGAACTGGTTCACCTGTTGCGAGCATCTTCCGGAACTACCCTCCCTTCAGGGATGGGTCGGGGCGATGACATCACTCGGGCGGCTGATCTTCTTCGATCAGCCGGGCACGGGCGCATCCGATCCCGTGACGCCGGGCGCGCTGCCGACCTTGGAGCAGTGGGCCGACGGCATCACCGCGGTGCTCGACGATCTCGGCAGTCGCGAAGCGGCGCTCATCGCTGCCGCCGGCGCACTTCCCACAGCGGCGCTCTTCGCCGCGACACATCCGTCCCGAACGACCGCGCTGGTTGTGCTCGAGGGCTACGCAGACCCGAGGGCCGAACGCGCCGATGGCCTCGATCGCGAGGAACAGATCGCCGCCTTCGTCGGCATGTGGGGCACCGGGGAGTGGCAACATGCGCTCAATCCGGAGATGCCGTGGAACGAGGAGATCCGGGCTGCGTGGGCACGGGAAGAACGTCTGGCGGCTAGCCCGGGGACCCTTGCGCTCATGCAGCCTCTCCTGTTCGAAGTGGATGCGACCGGCTTGCTTCCGGCAATACGCGTGCCCACCCTCGTCCTCCAGCATGCAGATGACCCGTTGATCCTGCCTGAGCAGGGTAAGTACGTAGCTGATCACGTATCGGACGCGAAATACGTTGAGCTGCCTGGCCGTAACGTGTACCACTTCGTGGAGCCGTGGCGGGAGTCGTTCCAGCAGGTAGCGGAATTTTTGACCGGGCATCAGGCTGAGGTGGCTGATGATCGGGTGTTGGCGACGGTGTTGTTCACCGACATCGTGGATTCCACGCGTCGGGCGGCGGAGTTGGGTGATCGGGAGTGGCGTGCGCTGTTGGATGCTCATGATGCGGTGGTGCGGGCGCAGTTGTCGCGGTTTCGGGGCCGGGAGGTGAACACGTCGGGTGACGGGTTCTTGGCGGTGTTCGATGGCCCGCAGCGCGCGATCCGGTGTGCGGTGGCGATTCGGGATGGGTTGCAGGCGTTGGGTATCGAGGTGCGCGCCGGGTTGCACACCGGTGAGTGTGAGGTGCGCGGGCAGGATATCGGCGGGATCGGGGTGCACATCGGGGCGCGGGTGAGCGCGCTGGCGGGTCCGGGTGAGGTGGTGGTGTCGAGCACGCTGCGTGATCTGGTGATCGGGTCGGGTTTGGAGTTCGAG
>DATEIG010000091.1:0-11028 GCA_035279185.1 Mycobacterium sp. | reverse complement strand
CCTCGCCATCGAACGCCAGGTGGTCGAGGCGCTGCGGACCAAGACCGGCATCGACGTGCACGGTGAGGAGTTCGGCGGTGCGGAGGTCAGCTCACCGGTGGTGTGGGTGCTCGACCCGATCGACGGAACCTTCAACTACGCGGCCGGCCTGCCGACCGCAGGGATACTGCTGGCGCTGGTGCGCGACGGCGAACCGGTCGCCGGTCTGACGTGGCTGCCGTTCACCGACGAGCGGTTCACGGCGGTGGTGGGAAAACCTGTGTATGTCAACGGTGTCGCGCATCCGCCACTGAGCCGGGCTGCCGTGGCCGACAGCGTGATCGGTACCGGCACGTTCGATGTCGACTCCCGTGGACGCTTCCCCGGCCGGTTCCGCCTTGCGATCGTCGAACAGCTCAGCAGGCGGTGCTCGCGGATGCGCATGCACGGCGCGATCGGCCTCGATCTGGCGTACACCGCAGCAGGGATACTCGGTGGGGCCATCACCTTCGGCGGCCACGTGTGGGACCACGCCGCGGGGGTGGCTCTGATCAGAGCCGCCGGGGGAATCGTCACCGACCTGGCCGGCGACGACTGGACCATCGACTCGAAGTCGGCGCTCGCCGGAGTGCCGGGGGTGCACGAGGAACTGCTCGAGTTGGTGCTCGGCGCGGGCGATCCGGACGACTACCGATGAACCAGAACGATCTTGCCGTCCGCATCATCCCGTGTCTCGACGTCGACGACGGCCGGGTGGTCAAGGGCGTCAACTTCCAGAACCTCAGGGATGCAGGCGATCCGGTCGAGCTCGCGGCAGCATACGACCGCGAGGGTGCAGACGAACTCACGTTCCTCGACGTCACCGCGAGCTCGTCGGGGCGCGCCACGATGCTCGATGTCGTGAAGCGGACCGCCGAGCAGGTGTTCATCCCGCTGACGGTCGGCGGGGGCGTCCGGTCGGTGGACGACGTCGACGTGCTGTTGCGCGCCGGCGCGGACAAGGTCTCGGTCAACACGGCGGCGATAGCCCTACCGGAGTTGCTCGCGGAGTTGTCGCGCCGGTTCGGCTCGCAGTGCATCGTGTTGTCGGTCGACGCGCGTACCGTGCCGCAGGATTCTGCGCCGACACAGTCGGGTTGGGAAGTCACCACACACGGCGGGCGTCGCGGCACCGGCATCGACGCCGTCGAGTGGGCGGCTCGCGGCGCCGAACTCGGCGTCGGGGAGATCCTGCTGAACTCGATGGACTTCGACGGCACCAAGGCCGGCTTCGACCTCAAGATGCTGCGCGCGGTTCGCGGTGCGGTGAACATCCCGGTGATCGCCAGCGGCGGCGCGGGCGCCAAGGAACATTTCGCGCCCGCCGTTGTTGCAGGGGCCGACGCCGTGCTGGCCGCCAGCGTCTTCCACTTCCGTGAGCTGACGATCGCTGAGGTGAAGGCGGCGATGGCGGCGGAAGGGATTGTGGTCCGATGAGCGCTTGCGCGAAGAGCCGAGGAATCCGATGAGCGCTTGCGCGAAGAGCCGAGGAATCCGATGAGCGCTCTTGACGCGAGCATTGCGTCGCGGCTGAAGCGCGACGCCAACGGCCTGTTCGTGGCGGTCGCTCAGGAGCGCGGCACCGGGCAGGTGCTCATGGTGGCGTGGATGGACGACATCGCGCTGGCCCGCACGCTGGAAACCCGCAGGGCGACCTACTTTTCGCGCTCGCGCGGTGAGCACTGGGTCAAGGGTGAGACGTCGGGGCACACCCAACACGTGCACTCCGTGCGCCTTGACTGCGACGGCGACACCGTGCTCCTGGAAGTCGACCAGGTTGGCGGCGCATGCCACACCGGCGACCACACCTGCTTCGACGCCGACGTGCTGCTCTCCCCGGAGAGCTGAGTTGGGCTGGAGAGACCGGGTCCCACCAGCGGCGCGCATCGCGGCCGGCGCCATGGTGCCGGTCCTGGTCGATCCGCACGACCGTGCCACGGTGCTCGTCGTCAGGAACCCGTGACCGATTAGATTCGGCCCTGATGAAGAAGATCGCCGCCGTGGCCGCCATCGGGTTGGGAGCGTTTTCGGTTCGTCGGTTCGTCGCGCTGCGGAGGAAGCTGTCGGCGGTGGCACCGGAGCTGCGCACGCCTGCGATGGCCGCGATGGCGATCCCGTTCAACAACCTCACGCTGCCATTCGTGCGCATGGGGTACCGCTTCGCGTCCGATCCGGGGACAGGTGTCACCCAGATGACCCGTCACGTCGACGACGGCAACGTGCGGGTCCTGGTCTTCACCCCGGCAGGTGACTCCGCGCCGCGGCCTGCGGTGCTGTGGCTCCACGGAGGCGGAATGTGTGTCGGCACACCGGACATCGAGGCGAGGCTCTCCGGGGCGCTGGCGCGCGAGCTCGATGCGGTCGTGGTGTCGCCTGAGTACAGGCTCGCCCCGGAGTACCCGTTTCCCGCCGCGCTCGACGATTGCATGGCGACGCTGAGGTGGATGGCGAAGAACGCCGACGGGCTCGGCATCGACCCCGAACGCATGGCCGTTCATGGAGTCAGCGCGGGCGGAGGCCTGTCAGCGGCGGTCGCGCAACGCAGCCTCGACGAAGGGATTCCGCTGCGGGCGCAGGCGATCGCGTATCCGATGCTCGACGACCGCAGCACGCTGCGAGACGACCATCGCGGACGCGGCGAGTTGACGTGGTCTCCGGGCTCCAACCGGTGGGCGTGGACGGCCTATCTCGGTCGCGCACCGCGGATGTCGGATGCGCCGGAGTACGCGGCGCCCGCGCGCCGCGCTGTGCGCGACGGGCTGCCGCCCGCATGGATCGGCGTCGGCGATCTCGACCTGTTCTACTCCGAAAGCGTCGACTACGCCGAAAGACTGCTCGAAGCAGGTGTCCCGTCGACACTGGTCACCGTCCCCGGCATGTACCACGCCGCCGACCACCTGAACCCGAACGCGCCGTCGATGAAGCGCTTTCACGACAGCATGGTCGAGTTTCTCCGTCGCCATTTAGAGCCGTGACGCCGATTTTGCGCTGATGGCATTCACCTCAGGGTTCCATGAGGCGTGTCGCCTTGGCGCGCGCGGTCCATCGACCCTCGTCGTATCCGACCACGACGGGGTGCGCGAAGGCGTCGCTGACGTTGTCGGTGGTCAGCGTGTCGCGGGCTTCGCCGCTGGCGACCGTTCGACCCTCGGCGATCAGCAGGGCGTGGGTCGTCGTCGTCGGAAGTTCCTCGAGATGGTGTGTGACGAGGACCGACGCGACCTCGGGATGGGTTTCGTCGAGCGAATCGATGGTCTCGAGCAGCTGCTCGCGCGCGGCGACGTCGAGCCCGGTCGTCGGCTCGTCGAGCAGAAGCAGACGCGGTTCGGAGATCAGCGCGCGTGCGATGAGCGTGCGGCCGCGCTCGCCCTGCGACAGCGTCGGCCACACGTCGTCGGCCTTGTGTGTCAGCCCGACCGCGGCGATCATCGCGTCGGCGCGTGCGAGCTCCTCTGCGCTCGCCGTCCACCGCATCGGGGTGTCGATGGTGGCGGTGATGCCGGTCAGCACGACCTCGCGCACCGTCAGCGAATACTGCAGCCGGTGACGGGGATTCACATGGCCGATGAAGCGGCGCAGCCTCGCGAGGTCGGTGCGGCCCATCTGCTCGCCGAGTATGTGTACCGTGCCGGACGTCGGAAACGTCACTGCCGCACAGAAACCCAGCAGTGTGCTCTTACCGGCGCCGTTGGGGCCCAGCAGTGCCCAGTGCTCGCCGGCGTGCACGGTCAGCGAGATGCCGTCGATGATCTGCTTGCCGTTGCGGCGGAACGTCACATCGCGCAGCGCCAGGACCTCGGTCACGCCGACTGCCGCTGCCGCAGCACCTCCAGCGCCTTGTCGGCGTGCGTCTCCATGCTGAATTCGCTGGCGATGACGTCGAGAACGGTTCCGTCGGCATCGATGACGAACGTGGTGCGCTTGACCGGCATCAGCTTGCCCAGCAGCCCGCGTTTCACCCCGAACTTCTCGGCGACCTTGCCGTCGGCGTCCGACAGCAGCGGATAGTCGAAGCGCTGGGTGTCGGAGAACTTGGCCTGTTTGTCGACGGGATCGGTGCTGATGCCCACCCGCGCCGCGCCGACGGCGGCGAACTCACCGGCCAGATCGCGGAAGTGGCAGGCCTCTTTCGTGCATCCCGGGGTCATGGCCGCGGGGTAGAAGAAGAGCACGATCGGCCCGTCGGACAGCAGCGATGTGAGGCTTCGCACAGCACCCGTTTGGTCGGGCAATTCGAACTCAGGGACCCTGTCGCCACGTTTCATGGATGTCACGGTACGCCTGACTGATTTCCGGTCTCGGTCTGTGACTGGGAGGATCAGCACGTGCAAACCACCGCCAACCTGGCCGTCACGACCTCGCGCGAGGACTTCCGGGCGCTGGCCGCCGGGCACCGCGTCGTCCCGGTGACCCGGAAGGTGCTGGCAGACAGCGAGACGCCGCTGTCTGCCTACCGCAAACTCGCGGCCAACCGTCCCGGCACGTTCCTGCTGGAATCGGCGGAGAACGGGCGGTCCTGGTCGCGGTGGTCGTTCGTCGGGGCGGGGGCGCCGTCGGCGTTCACCGTGCGCGACGGGGAGGCGGCGTGGCTCGGTGTCACCCCGCAGGACGCGCCGAGCGGCGGTGATCCTCTGACGGCTCTCCACAGCGCCCTCGAACTGCTACAGACCGAACCGGTGCCGGGGCTGCCGCCGCTCTCCGGCGGGCTTGTCGGCTTCTTCGCCTACGACCTGGTGCGGAGGCTCGAACGGCTGCCCGAGCGCGCCGTGGACGATCTCGGCCTACCCGACATCCTGTTGCTGCTGGCGACCGACATCGCCGCCGTCGACCACCACGAAGGCACGATCACCCTGATCGCGAACGCGGTGAACTGGAACGGCACCGACGAACGCGTCGACTGGGCCTACGACGACGCCGTCGCCCGGCTGGATGTGATGACCGCAGCGCTCGGCACGAACCTGACGTCGACGGTGGCGACCTTCAGCAGGCCCGAGCCCCACAACCGCAAGCAGCGGTCGGTCGAGGAGTACGGCGCCATCGTCGAGAAGCTCGTCGGCGACATCGAAGCCGGCGAAGCGTTCCAGGTGGTTCCCTCGCAGCGCTTCGAGATGGACACCGACGCCGACCCGCTCGACGTGTACCGGATGCTGCGGGTCACGAACCCCAGCCCGTACATGTACCTGCTGAACGTCCCCAATGCCAATGGGGAACTGGACTTTTCGATCGTCGGCTCGAGTCCCGAGGCGTTGGTGACGGTCAAGGACGGACGGGCGACGACCCATCCCATCGCCGGGACTCGCTGGCGCGGCGCCAACGAGGAGGAGGACCTGCTCCTGGAGAAGGAGTTGGCCGAGGACGAGAAGGAGCGCGCCGAGCACCTGATGCTCGTCGACTTGGGCCGCAACGACCTCGGTCGGGTGTGCGTGCCGGGCACGGTTCGGGTCGAGGACTACAGCCACATCGAGCGCTACAGCCACGTCATGCACCTGGTGTCGACGGTGACGGGTCAATTGGCCGACGGCAGAACCGCGCTGGACGCCGTCACCGCGTGCTTTCCGGCGGGAACGCTGACAGGCGCCCCGAAGGTGCGCGCGATGGAACTCATCGAAGAGGTCGAGATGACCCGTCGTGGGCTCTACGGCGGTGTCCTGGGGTATCTGGACTTCGCGGGCAACGCCGACTTCGCGATCGCGATCCGCACCGCGCTGATGCGCGACGGCACGGCGTACGTGCAGGCCGGCGGCGGAGTGGTGGCCGACTCCAACGGCCCGTACGAGTACAACGAGGCGGCGAACAAGGCCAAAGCGGTGCTGAACGCGATCGCAGCGGCGGAGACGCTGACCGAGCCATGAAACACATCGGGAAGTTGGTGCTGGTCGTCGCCGCGGGAGCGCTGTGGGTCGCGTCGCGCATGACGTGGGTCGACGTGAGCTCGTTCGACGGCCTCGGGCAGCCCGAGTCCACGACGCTGAACGGCGGAACCTGGTCGACGGCCCTCGTGCCGTTGGCGTTGATACTCCTAGCGGCGGTTCTGAAATCGACCATCGGGCCGCGCTGGCAGTTGCGCCTGCTCGCAGTGATCGTGGGTGGGCTGAGCGCCGTGATGGGCTATGTCGCGATCAGCCTGTGGGTGGTGCCGGACATCGCTGTGCGCGCGGCGGGTCTCGCCGAGGTGCCGGTGGCGGATCTGCTGGGAACCCAGCGGCACTACTGGGGTGCGGTCGTCACGTTGATCGCCGCGGTGTTGACGCTCGCCGGTGCCGTGCTCCTCATGCGGGCGCCAGTGGAAGTCGCGTCGAACGACGACAAATACGAGGCTCCGGCACGACGTCGGGAGGCGGCACGACGGCGTGCCTCAGCAGGCGACGACATGTCCGAGCGGATGATGTGGGATGCGCTCGACGAGGGTCGCGATCCGACCAAACCGGAGTCCGGGGGCGGTGACAGATGATGTGTTCGGTACGGCTACCCTTCGATGAAGATCATGCGACAGCACGCAGGCGCGAACGCGGAGGGAGTTCACGGCTTATGAGTTCGGCGACCGTGCTCGACTCCATCATCGAAGGAGTCCGAGAGGACGTCGCCGCACGCGAGGCCGTCGTCAGCCTCGACGAAGTGAAGGCAGCCGCCAAGGCCGCACCACCGCCGCTGGACGTTCTGGCCGCACTGCGCGAGCCCGGCATCGGTGTCATCGCGGAGGTGAAGCGGGCCAGCCCGTCGCGCGGGTCGCTGGCGCCGATCTCCGATCCGGCCAAACTCGCAGGCGCGTATGAGAGCGGCGGCGCCCGCATCATCAGCGTGCTGACCGAGCAGCGGCGGTTCAACGGGTCGCTCGCCGACCTGGACGCCGTGCGCGCAGCGGTCTCGATCCCGGTGCTGCGCAAGGATTTCATCGTCCGGCCGTATCAGATCCACGAGGCGCGCGCACACGGCGCGGACATGCTCCTGCTCATCGTCGCGGCGCTCGAACAGTCCGCGCTGGTGTCCATGCTCGATCGCACCGAATCCCTCGGGATGACGGCGTTGGTGGAGGTGCACACCGAAGAGGAAGCCGACCGCGCGCTTCAGGCGGGCGCCAAGGTCATCGGCGTCAATGCCCGTGATCTCAAGACCCTCAGCGTCGACAGGGACTGCTTCGCGCGCATCGCGCCCGGGCTGCCGACCAACACCATCCGCATCGCCGAATCCGGTGTGCGCGGTCCTGCCGACCTGCTCGCGTACGCGGGCGCGGGCGCGGATGCGGTTCTGGTCGGGGAGGGTCTGGTCACCAGCGGTGACCCCCGAAGCGCCGTTGCCGATCTCGTCACCGCAGGTACCCATCCGTCCTGCCCGAAACCCTCCCGCTGAGCCGGCGATGAGCCGCCTGCGCGAAGAGAAGAATTGATGGCCGATCTCACCGGCCCCGAGTTGCCGCGTTCCAGTGCGGCGGTCGCCGAGCCGACCGCCCATGATCCCGACGCCAGAGGCCATTTCGGGCCATACGGCGGCCGACTTGTCCCCGAGGCGCTGATGGCCGTCATCGAGGAAGTCACCGCTGCCTACGAGAAGGCGCGCGGCGATCAGCAGTTCCTCGACGAGCTCGACCGGTTGCAGCGGCACTACAGCGGCCGGCCGTCACCGCTGTACGAGGCCGAGCGGCTCAGCAGGCACGCGGGCGGGGCAAGGATCTTCCTCAAGCGAGAAGACCTGAACCACACCGGGTCTCACAAGATCAACAATGTGCTCGGTCAGGCTCTGCTGGCGCGCCAGATGGGCAAGACACGTGTCATCGCAGAGACCGGCGCCGGTCAACACGGCGTGGCCACCGCGACGGCGTGTGCACTCCTCGGCTTGGACTGCGTCATCTACATGGGCGCCGTCGACACGGCGCGACAGGCGCTGAACGTGGCCAGAATGCGGCTGCTGGGAGCCGAAGTGGTGTCGGTGGAGTCCGGGTCGAAAACGCTCAAAGATGCGATCAACGAGGCCTTCCGCGACTGGGTGACCAACGCCGACGAGACCTATTACTGCTTCGGCACCGCTGCGGGTCCGCACCCCTTCCCCGTGATGGTGCGCGACTTCCAGCGGGTGATCGGACTCGAGGCGCGCGCGCAGATCCAGTCTCAGGCGGGGCGGCTGCCCGATGCCGTGACGGCGTGCGTCGGCGGCGGGTCCAACGCCATCGGTGTGTTCCACGCGTTCATCGACGATCCCGACGTGAAGTTGATCGGGTTCGAGGCGGCGGGCGACGGCGTCGAAACCGGCCGTCACGCAGCGACTTTCACCGGCGGCTCGCCCGGCGCGTTCCAAGGCTCCTTCTCGTATCTGCTGCAGGACGAGGACGGTCAGACCATCGAATCGCATTCCATATCTGCGGGTTTGGACTATCCCGGTGTGGGACCCGAGCACGCTTTCCTCAAGGACATGGGCCGTGCCCAGTACCGGCCCATCACCGACACCGAGGCGATGGACGCGTTCGGACTGCTGTGCCGCACCGAGGGGATCATCCCCGCCATCGAGTCGGCGCACGCGGTCGCCGGAGCATTGAAGTTGGGCACGGAACTCGGGCCCGAGGCGATCATCCTGGTGAACATGTCGGGTCGCGGAGACAAGGACGTGGAGACCGCCGCGAAGTGGTTCGGGCTGCTCGACAGCACGGGGACGGCGGGCTCATGACCGGACTCGCGGACACCTTCGCGGCATGTGCGCAGGAGAGCCGCTCGGCGCTCATCGGCTATCTCCCGACCGGTTATCCGGACGTGCCGACATCGATCACGGCGATGACGGCGCTGGTCGAGTCGGGCTGCGACATCATCGAAGTGGGGATGCCCTACTCCGACCCCGGCATGGACGGTCCCACGATCGCCACCGCCACCGAGGCCGCGCTGCGCGGTGGTGTTCGGGTCCGCGATTCGCTGATCGCTGTAGAGACCATCAGCAAGGCCGGTGGCCGTGCGGTCGTGATGACGTACTGGAATCTCGTGCTGTCCTACGGCATCGACGCGTTCGCGCGCGACCTGGCCGCCGCGGGAGGATTCGGGATGATCACCCCCGACCTGATCCCCGAGGAAGCCGACGAGTGGCTGGCGGTCTCCGACCGGTACGGGTTGGACCGTATCTTCCTGGTGGCACCATCGTCGACGCCCGAGCGCCTTGCGGCGACAGTCGACGCGTCGCGCGGATTCGTCTATGCCGCTTCGACGATGGGCGTCACCGGCGCGAGGGACGCCGTGTCGAATGCGGCTCCCGAGCTGGTGCGACGGGTCAAGGCGGTGTCCGATATTCCCGTCGGCGTGGGGTTGGGGGTCAGGTCGCGTGAGCAGGCGGCCCAGATCGGTGCGTACGCCGACGGTGTCATTGTTGGTTCGGCCCTGGTGACGGCGCTGACAGAGGGCCTTCCCGCTGTCCGTGCGCTCACCACAGAATTGGCCGACGGTGTGCGGCAGAGGATTTCGGCTTGACGACGACCATACTTGCCTCTTTTCCCAGCCCGTCGCAGGGCGTCTGGCATCTCGGCCCGATTCCTATCCGGGCGTACGCGATGTTCATCCTGCTCGGGGTCATCGCCGCGCTGTTCATCGGTAACAAGCGATGGGCGGATCGCGGCGGCGAACGCGGAGTCATCTTCGACATCGCGCTGTGGGCGATCATCTTCGGCCTCATCGGCGGCAGGCTCTATCACGTCCTGACCGACTGGTCGACGTACTTCGGGCCTGGCGGCGCGGGCCTGATCGCGGCCTTCAAGATCCAAGAGGGTGGTCTCGGTATCTGGGGTGCCGTCGCACTCGGTGGCGTCGGGGCGTGGATCGGATGCCGGCGAAAAGGTATACCGCTGCCGGCTTTCGGCGACGCCATCGCGCCGGGGATCGTGTTGGCCCAGGCGATCGGCCGGATCGGCAACTACTTCAACCAGGAGTTGTACGGCAGGACGACGACGCTGCCGTGGGGCCTGGAGATCTACGAGCGGCGTGACGCGAACGGTGCACTGGATTCACTGAACGGTGTGTCGACCGGTCAACTGATCGAGGTCGTGCATCCGACATTCCTGTACGAATTGCTCTGGAACCTGGTCGTTTTCGGGCTGCTGCTCTGGGTGGACCGCCGTTTCCGGATCGGCCACGGCAGGCTGTTCGCACTGTATGTCGCCGCCTACTGCTTCGGCCGGTTCTGGGTCGAGTTGATGCGCAGCGACATGGCAACGCATATCGCGGGCATTCGAATCAACTCCTTCGTCTCGGTGTTCGTCTTCATCGGCGCCGTCGTGTACATCATGGTGGCTCCCAAGGGCCGCGAGGATCCGTCGGAGCTCCGCGGATACGCCGAGGACGGCGAAGCGGCAGCGCCCGGTGCGAACCTGCCCACCGAGAAGATCGAGCAGAACCTGGTCGCCGCCGCGGCCACCACGGGCGTCGTCGCGGCCGCGAAGGCGGCGGGGGAGAAAGAAGACGAGGACGCCACCGAGGTCATCGCATCCGGCGAGAACGAACCCGTCGAATCCGGTGGCGAGGAGGCGTCGGAAGTCGAGGCGGTGGCCGAAAGCGAGCAACTCGCTGAAGACGTCGCCGAGGCGCCGGCGGAAGAGATCGCGGAAGCGGAGGCTTTCGCCGAGGCGGGCGAGGACTCCGAGCCCACCGTTGCGATCGGCGGAGTCGGTGCGGTCGAAGGCGACGAGGTGGTGAAGGCCGAGGAGGCCGCGCCGGAGGTGCATCAGGCCGCGGTCGAGGACGCCGACGACGCCGCCTCAGTGGCCGACGAGGCGGCCGCCGAGGCTGATGCCGACGAAGCCGAACCCGAAGCCGAACCGGAGTCCGCGGTCGGTGGGGTCGGCGCCGTGGAGGGCGGCGATGCCGTGGCGGCCGAAAGAGCCGCAGCCGAGGTGCACGAGGCAGCTGTCGAGAACGCTGACGATGCTGAGGCGACGGACGAGGAAGCCGAAGCCGACGCCGACGCCGGAGGCGACGACGAAACCGAGGCAGGGGACGAAACCGCTGCTGTCGACGAACCTGCCGAGCCGGAGTCCGAGGTCGGCGG
>DATEIG010000090.1:0-6691 GCA_035279185.1 Mycobacterium sp. | reverse complement strand
CGCACCCGTACGCGATCACCGGCACGGCGAGTTCGATCATCGCCAACCGGGTGTCGTACTTCTACGACTTCCGCGGACCGTCGGTGGCCGTCGACACCGCATGTTCGAGCTCTTTGGTGGCCGCGCACCAGGGTGTGCAGGCGCTGCGCTCGGGTGAGGCCGACGTCGCGATCGTCGGCGGCGTGAACGCGCTGATCACTCCGCTGGTGACGGTCGGTTTCGACGAGGTCGGCGGCGTGCTCGCGCCCGACGGCCTGATCAAATCGTTCTCACAGGACGCCGACGGATACGCCCGCTCCGAGGGCGGCGGAATGTTGGTGCTCAAGCGGGTGGCCGACGCCCGCCGCGACGGCGATCAGATCCTCGCGGTCATCGCGGGCAGCGCGATCAACCACGACGGACGCTCCAACGGTCTGCTCGCCCCGAACCCCGACGCGCAGGCCGAGGTCCTGCGCAAGGCGTACAAGAACGCGGGCATCGACCCGCGCACCGTCGACTACATCGAGGCGCACGGCACCGGCACCATTCTCGGTGACCCCATCGAGGCCGACGCGCTCGGCAGGGTCGTCGGCAGGGGCAGGCCCGAGGACAAGCCCGCTCTGCTGGGTGCGGTGAAATCCAATGTGGGCCATCTGGAGTCGGCCGCGGGTGCGGCCAGCCTGGCCAAGATGACACTGGCGTTGGCCAACAACAAGGTGCCGCCGTCGATCAACTACAGCGGTCCCAACCCCTACATCGACTTCGAGGGTGTGCGGCTGAAGGTCGCCGACACCGTCACCGACTGGCCGCGCTACAGCGGGCACGCGATCGCGGGTGTCTCCGGCTTCGGCTTCGGTGGCGCCAACGCCCACCTGGTGCTCCGCGAGGTGCTGCCGTCGGATCTCGTTGAGCCCCAGCCGGAAACCGAACCCGTTTCCGAGGGTAAGCACGCACGCGACGCGAGCGCCGAGGAAAATCCAGCCGTCTTCGTCGGCGGCGTGCGGATGGACGAGTACGGCGAGTTCATCGACGACGACGACATCGAGGGCGGGCATTACGGCGAGTTCGGGCCGGTGACGGTCGATGCCGGTGCGGGCGATGCCGGTGCGGGTGACGCCGACCTGCCGGGCCTGACCGACGAGGCGCTGCGCCTGCTCGAGGTCGCACGCGAGGAACTGGAAGCAGAAGAGCCGCACACACCGGTTGTGCCGCTGGCGGTTTCGGCGTTCCTGACGTCGCGCAAGAAGCTGGCGGCCGCTGAGCTGGCCGACTGGATGGACAGCCCGGAGGGGCGCGAGTCGTCGCTCGAGTCGATCGGCCGCTCGCTGTCGCGGCGCAACCACGGCCGCTCCCGCGCGGTCGTGATGGCCCATGACCACGACGAGGCGATCAAGGCGCTTCGCGCGCTCGCCGACGGCAAGCAGAGCCCCAACGTCTACACCGCCGACGGTCCCGTCACCAACGGGCCGGTGTGGGTGCTGGCCGGTTTCGGTGCGCAGCACCGCAAGATGGCCAAGAGCCTGTATCTCCGCAACGAGGTGTTCGCGGAGTGGATCAACAAGGTCGACGCGTTGATCCAGGACGAGCGCGGACACTCGATCCTCGAGCTCATCCTCGACGATGCGATCGACTACACCGACGAGACCACCCAGCTGCCGATCGAGAAAGTGCAGCTGGTCATCTTCGCGATCCAGATCGCGCTCGGTGAGCTGCTCAAGCATCACGGCGCGAAACCCGGTGCGGTCGTTGGTCAGTCGCTCGGCGAGGCGGCCGCGGCGTACTTCGCAGGCGGGCTGTCGCTTGCCGACGCCACGCGCACCATCTGCTCGCGCGCGCACCTCATGGGCGAGGGCGAGGCGATGCTGTTCGGTGAGTACATCCGCCTGATGGCGCTCGTCGAGTACTCCGCCGACGAGATCAAGACGGTGTTCTCCGATTACCCCGATCTGGAGGTGTGCGTCTACGCGGCGCCGACGCAGACGGTGATCGGCGGACCGCCCGAACAGGTCGACGCGATCATCGAGCGGGCTGAGAAAGAGGGCAAGTTCGCCCGCAAGTTCCAGACGAAGGGCGCGAGCCACACCCAGCAGATGGACCCGCTGCTCGGTGAGCTCGCCGCCGAGCTTCAGGGCATCGAGCCGCGGCCGCTGCACACCGGCTACTTCTCCACCGTCCACGAGGGCAGCTACCTGCGTCCAGGCGGCGAGCCGATCCACGACGTGGAGTACTGGAAGAAGGGGTTGCGGCACAGCGTGTACTTCACGCACGGCATCCGCAACGCCGTCGACAACGGCCACACGACGTTCCTCGAGCTCGCACCGAACCCGGTGGCGCTCATGCAGGTTGGGCTGACCACCGCCGCGGCCGGGCTGCACGACGGGCAGCTCATCCCGACGCTGGCGCGCAAGCAGGACGAGGTCGACTCGATGACGGCGGCGATGGCGCAGCTGTTCGTGCACGGTCACGACCTCGACATCCGCACCCTGTTCCCGCGCACGTCCCGCGGTCTGGCAGGCGCGCTCGACTTCGCCAACATCCCGCCGACCCGCTTCCGCCGCAAGCCGCACTGGCTCGAGGCGAGGTTCACCGGCGACAGCTCGACGCTGATGCCGGGCAACCACGTGGCGACCCCCGACGGCCGCCACGTGTGGGAGTACTTCCCGCCGGACGGTGCGGTCGACCTCGCCGGTCTGGTGAAAGCAGCTGCGGGGCAGGTGCTTCCGGAGGCCAAGGTCGTTGCCTCTGAGCAGCGCGCGGTGCCCGGTAAGGGCGCGCGCTTCGTGACGACGCTGAACCGCCACCCCGGCGGTGCGAGCGTTCAGGTGCATGCGCGGATCGACGAGTCGTTCACGCTGGTGTACGACGCCGTCGTCAGCCGCTCGGGCCAGGCTGCTGCACTGCCCTCAGCGGTCGCGACCGGCGTTGCGCTCACCGAGGCGCCGGCCGAGGTGCAGCCCGTCGAAGAACCAGAGGATCAGGCGTCGTCCGATGTCGCCGGCGGAGCGGCTCCGGCGATCCTCAGCGACCACCTCACCCGCGGCGCCAACCTCGGCGCCGGTTTCGAGAAGTGGTCGCCGGACAGCGGGGAGACCATCCACGATCGTCTCGGCGCCATCGTCGGTGGTGCGATGGGTTACGAGCCGGAGGATCTCCCGTGGGAGGTGCCGCTGATCGAACTCGGCCTCGACTCGTTGATGGCGGTACGCATCAAGAACCGCGTCGAGTACGACTTCGACCTGCCGCCGATCCAGCTGACCGCTGTGCGCGACGCCAACCTCTACAACGTCGAGAGCCTGATCACCTACGCGATCGAGCACCGCGACGAGGTCGAGGACCTGGCCGAGCACCAGAAGACGCAGACGCCGGAGGAGATCGCCGCCGAGCAGGCCGCGGTCCTGAGCGGTGCGAACCTGACCACGGCGACCACCCCGGTAGCCGATCCGCAGGCCGAGCCGGAGACGCAGCCCGAAACCGATTCGGAGACACCGCCTTCCGATGTGCCGATTCCGCCGCCGCCGACCGATCCGTCGGGTCCGAAGGCCAACGGCAACGGCCAGCAGTCAGCTGCGGCACTCGCTGCCGAGGTGCTGACGCAGGAGGCCGTCACCGAGGCGCTCGGCGCCGACGTGCCGCCGCGTGAGGCCGCCGAGCGGGTCACGTTCGCGACGTGGGCCATCGTCACCGGCAAGTCGCCGGGCGGCATCTTCAACGCGCTGCCGAAGGTCGACGACGAGACCGCCGAGAAGATCGCGGCGCGGCTGAGCGAGCGCGCCGAGGGCACCCTCACGGTGGACGACGTCAAGAACTCGCCGACGATCGAGGCGCTGGCGACCATCGTGCGCGAGCACCTGGAAGCGGGTGAGCTCGACGGGTTCGTCAGGGTCCTGCGGGCGCCCAAGGAGGGCTCGAGGGCCATCCCGGTCTTCGTGTTCCATCCCGCCGGCGGTTCGACGGTCGTGTACGAGCCGCTGCTGAAGCGGCTTCCGGCCGACACTCCGATGTACGGAATCGAGCGGGTCGAGGGCTCCGTCGAGGAGCGCGCGGCGGAGTATCTGCCGAAGCTCATGGAGATGCACGACGGCCCGTTCATCCTCGCCGGCTGGTCGCTGGGAGGTGCGCTGGCGTACGCGTGCGCGATCGGCCTCAAGCAGGCGGGTAAGGACGTGCGGTTCGTCGGGCTGATCGACATGGTCATGGCGGGCGAGGAGATTCCGCAGACCAAGGAGGAGACCAGGGCCCGCTGGGATCGCTACGCACGGTTCGCGGAGCGGACGTTCAACGTCGAGATCCCGGCGATTCCCTACGAGCAGCTCGAGGAACTCGACGACGCGGGTCAGGTGCAGTTCGTGCTCGACGCGGTGAAGGCCAGCGGTGTGGAGATCCCCGGCGGGGTCATCGAGCACCAACGCACGTCGTACCTGGACAACCGGCTACTCGAGACCGCGGAGATCCGGCCCTACGACGGGCACGTCACGCTCTACATGGCCGACCGCTACCACGACGACGCGATCTTCTTCGAGCCGCGCTACGCCACCCGCAAGCCCGACGGCGGCTGGGGGGAGTACGTGTCCGATCTGGAGATCGTGCCGATCGGGGGCGAGCACATCCAGGCCATCGACGAGCCGTACATTGCGAAGGTCGGCGCGCACATGAGCGAGGCGATCAACCGCATCGAAGCTGAGGAGAAGCTGGCGAAGTGACGACCAAGACCACTGCGGAACTACTCAGTGAGCTCCACGAAAAGCTGGAGCTGGCAAAGGAACCCGGTGGTGAGAAGGCCGTCGCCAAGCGGGAGAAGAAAGGCATCCCCAGCGCCCGCGCGCGGATCCACGAGCTGCTCGATCCCGGCACCTTCCTCGAGATCGGCGCACTGGCCAAGACGCCCGGTGACCCGAACGCGCTGTACGGCGACGGCGTCGTCACCGGCCACGGCCGGATCGACGGACGGCCGGTCGCGGTGTTCAGCCACGACCAGACGGTGTTCCAGGGCACGGTCGGCGAGATGTTCGGCCGCAAGGTCGCCAAGCTGATGGAGTGGGTGGCCATGGTCGGCTGCCCGATCATCGGCATCAACGACTCCGGTGGCGCGCGCATCCAGGACGCGGTGACGTCGCTGGCCTGGTACGCCGAGCTCGGTCGCAGGCACGAGCTGCTGCGCGGCTTCGTCCCGGAGATCTCCATCATCCTCGGCAAATGTGCTGGAGGAGCAGTGTATTCGCCGATCCAGACCGATCTGGTCGTCGCGGTCCGCGACCAGGGCTACATGTTCGTCACCGGGCCCGACGTCATCAAGGACGTCACCGGCGAGGACGTGTCGCTCGACGAACTCGGCGGCGCCGATGCGCAGGCCCGCTACGGCAACATCCACCAGGTGGTGGAGGACGAGAAGGCGGCGTTCCAGTACGTCCGCGACTACCTGAGCTTCCTGCCGCCCAACACATTCGACGACGCGCCGATCGTGAACCCGGGTCTGGAGCCGGAGATCACGCCGCACGACCTCGAGCTGGACACAATCGTGCCCGACGCCGACAACACGGCCTACGACATGCACGAGATCCTGCTGCGGATCTTCGACGACGGCGACGTGTTCGATGTGGCCGCGCACCAGGGGCAGGCCATCATCACCGCCTTCGCGCGGGTCGACGGCAGGCCGGTCGGAGTCATCGCGAACCAGCCGATGCACATGTCCGGCGCGATCGACAACGAGGCGTCCGACAAGGCTGCGCGGTTCATCCGGTTCTGTGACTCCTACAACACCCCGTTGGTTTTCGTCGTCGACACCCCAGGCTTCCTGCCCGGCGTCGAGCAGGAGAAGGGCGGAATCATCAAGCGCGGCGGCCGATTCCTGAACGCCGTCGTCGAGGCCGACATCCCGAAGGTCACGATCACGATCCGCAAGTCGTACGGCGGCGCGTACGCGGTGATGGGCTCAAAGCAGCTGTCGGCCGACCTGAACTTCGCATGGCCGACCGCGCGCATCGCGGTGATCGGCGCCGAGGGGGCGGCCCAGCTTCTGGTGAAGCGGTTCCCCGATCCGACGGCGCCCGAGGTGCAGAAGATCCGGGCGGACTTCATCGAGGGCTACAACCTCAACATGGCGACGCCGTGGATCGCCGCGGAGCGCGGCTTCATCGACGCGGTGATCCAGCCGCACGAGACCAGGCTGCTGCTGCGCAAGTCGCTGCATCTGCTGCGCGACAAGCAGATCAAACGCGTGCAGCGCAAACACGGCCTGACCCCGATCTAGACCGCGACCGCGCCCTGTGCGCAGAGTCAACGCGCGCATCCTCAACGCATAAGCACAACACCCCGCGAGTCCGAAGACCCGCGGGGTGTTGCGACGAGTAACTGCTTACTTCTCCAGATCGAACCGGTCGTTGTTCATGACCTTGACCCACGCGGCGACGAAGTCCTCGACGAACTTGGCCTTGCTGTCGTCCTGCGCGTAGACCTCCGCGATGCCTCGCAGCACCGAGTTGGACCCGAACACAAGGTCATTCGCGGTCGCGGTCCACTTGACTGCACCCGAGGAGCGGTCCCGTCCCTCGTAGACGTTCTCGGTCGTCTCCGACGGCTTCCACTCCGTGCTCATGTCGAGCAGGTTGGTGAAGAAGTCGTTGGACAGGGCGCCGGGCTTGTCGGTGAACACGCCGTGCTTGCTGCCGCCGTGGTTGACGTTCAGCACGCGCAGACCGGCGACCAGCACCGCCAA
>DATEIG010000089.1:0-3544 GCA_035279185.1 Mycobacterium sp. | reverse complement strand
GGCGACCGGCAGATAGATCAGGCCGGTGTGCATCGCCGAGAACCCCCGCTGACCCTGCAGATACAGCGACATCATGAAGAGGAACGCACCCCACGACGCGAACGCGCACACCGCGATCATCGTCGCCGACGCGAAGGGGATGCTCCGGAAGAAGCGAAGATCGATGAACGGGTCGTGGCGGCGCGACTCGTAGCGCAGGAATCCGGCGAACGCCAGCGCGGCGAGCACGGCCACCGCCATGATCCGCACGTTCGTCCACCCCATGCCCGGGCCCTCGATGAGCACGAACACGACGCCGAACAGGAACGCCATGCCCAGCGCCTGCCCGATCGGGTCGACGTCGCGCATCGTCGCCGACTTCGACTCGGGCACGAAGAGAGCGGTCAGCAGGATGGCGGCCGCGCAGATCGGCAGGTTGATCCAGAAGACCGCGCGCCAGTCGACGTACTGGATGAGCGCACCGCCGACGATCGGGCCGAGCGCCATCGAGATGCCGACGACCCCACCCCAGATGCCGATCGCGCGGGCCCGCTCCACCCGGCCGCGGAACACCTGGGTGATGATCGACATGGCGACGGGGTTCATCATCGAACCGCCGATGGCCTGCAGGAAGCGGGCACCGATCAGCATCTCGATGGTCGGCGCGAGGCTGCACATGAGCGACGCGACCGCGAACACCGTCAGGCCGATCTGAAAGGTGCGGCGCCTGCCGAACCGGTCCCCCGTCGCACCCGAGAGCAGCAGCAGCGACGCCAGCACCAGGGTGTAGATGTCGATGACCCACTGGATCTGCGAGGCCGACGCGTTGAGGTCGTCGCGGATGCTCGGGATCGCGACGTTCACGATCGTCGCGTCCATCGACACGATCAGAAGGCTCAGGCAGCAGGACACCAGGATGATGGCCTTGCGCCGAGCGCTCAAAGACCGGACGACGGTTTCATTCACACAACTATTGTGAAACTACAACTGTCGCGGCGGCAAGGCAGATCGCAGTGAAATGGCTCTCACGCGCCCCTAGCGGCTGCCGAGTTCCTTGTAGTCGCGCTCGGTGTAACCGGTGTAGATCTGGCGCGGGCGGCCGATCTTGCCGCTGCCGTCCTCGTGCATCTCCCGCCAGTGCGCGATCCATCCCGGCAGCCGGCCGACGGAGAACAGCACGGTGAACATCCGGGTCGGGAAGCCCATCGCGCGGTAGATCACGCCGGTGTAGAAGTCGACGTTCGGGTAGAGCTTGCGCTCGATGAAGAAGTCGTCGGTGAGCGCGACCTCCTCCAGCGCCTTGGCGATGTCGAGCAGCTCGTCGTCGCCGCCGAGCTTGCCGAGGATCTTGTCGGCCTGCTCCTTGACGATGCGGGCGCGCGGGTCGTAGTTCTTGTAGACCCGGTGGCCGAAGCCCATCAGCTTGACGTTGTCTTCCTTGTTCTTGACCCGCTTGACGAAGTCGTGCACGTCGCCGTCGGCCTGCCGGATCTTCTCCAGCATCTCCAGCACGGCCTGGTTGGCGCCGCCGTGCAGCGGACCCCACAGCGCGTTGATGCCGCCCGAGATCGAGGTGAACAGGTTGGCCTGCGACGAGCCGACCAGCCGCACCGTCGACGTGGAGCAGTTCTGCTCGTGGTCGGCGTGCAGGATCAGCAGCAGGTCAAGGGCCCGAACGATTTCCGGGTCCACCTCATACGGCTCGGCGGGGAACCCGAACGTCATCCGCAGGAAGTTCTCGACCAGCGTCAGTGAGTTGTCGGGGTACAGGAACGGCTGCCCGACCGACTTCTTGTAGGCGTAGGCCGCGATGGTCGGCAGCTTGGCCAGCAGCCGGATCGTGGACAGCTCGACCTCTTCTTGGTTGAACGGGTCGAGCGAGTCCTGGTAGTAGGCGCTGAGCGCATTCACTGCGCTGGACACCACCGGCATCGGATGGGCGTTGCGGGGGAAGCCGTCGAAGAACCGCTTGAGGTCCTCGTGCAGCAGGGTGTGCCGCTGGATCTGGCCGGTGAACCGGTCCAGCTGCTCCTTGGTCGGCAGCTCGCCGTAGATCAGCAGGTAGCTGACCTCGATGAAGTTCGACTTCTCGGCCAGCTGCTCGATCGGGATGCCCCGGTAGCGCAGGATGCCCGCGTCGCCGTCGATGTAGGTGATGGCGCTCTTGGTCGAGGCGGTGTTGACGAAGCCCTCGTCGAATGTGGTGTAACCCGTTTTCGCGAGCAGCGACCCCAGCGCGAAGCCGTCAGAGCCCTCGGTGGCCTTGACGATATCGAGGTCAAGCTCGCCACCGGGGTACGTGATGGTGGCGTGCTCGTCTTTTTCTGCCACGGAGAATCCCTTCGTCGCGCCAGCGATCCGACGTCTTTCCCTCAAAAGGTAGTCCCATTGTGGCAATCGCGCCCGCGCGGGGTGCGCGCAGGTTCACACCGGCTGCGCGACGCCCTCGGCGAGGCCTGCGAACTGGGCGAAGGTCTCGTCGATCCGGTCGACGGCGTCGTCGATGTCGACGCCCTTCCATCCGGTGTCCCTGCCGAGTTCCGTGAGCGCGGTCATGCTGATCGCCGCCCACACGTCAGCCACCAGCTGGACTCCGCGGTCGGTGAGGGTCGACCCCATCCGCCTGGCCAACTCGACGTTCACCGCGTGCGGCCGGAACTCCATCACCGCCTGCTTCAGTGTCGACGAGGACAGGATGATCCGCAGCGTGGACATCAGCCGCGGCGCGGTCACCTCGCCGGCGCCCGCGGTCTTCGTGTTGCGGTACATCGTGACCCACGCGCGATACAGCGCCTCCAGGTGGTTCATGGTCTTCGGGAGCCGGGCCAATTCCACGGCGGCGACGTCGATGGCATCGTCGGCCAGCGCCAGGCACACCGCTTCCTTGGTGGCGAAGTAGCGGCTGAAGGTGCGCGGCGACACATCGGCGATCGCGGCGATCTGCTCGACCGTCGTCTGTTCGAATCCCTGTCGCTCACACAACTCGATGGCGGCGTCGATCAGGGTCGCTCGGGTTCGCTGTTTCTTACGCTCACGCAACCCCGGCGTCGCCGAATCCCCCGTATCAGCAGGCATTTCAGGACTCTAACCCGGCCGCTTATCTTTGCCAAGGAAACTGTCGGGAACCGTAATATGCTCGCCGTCAGACTTTGTCGTCGTCCGGCGTGTGTTCGCGGTCGACCCTCGGCCTGCTGACCGTGTACCGCACGAACACCGGCGCCAGCAGTGCGGCGACGACGACACCGGCGAGCACCAGGGCGCCTCCGCCCGCCGCGGCGATCGTGGTGCCGACGGCGGCGGCGGCCGCCCCGTGCACCGCGTCAGCCAACCGGGGACCGCCCGCGACGACGACGGTGAACACGCCCTGCAGCCTGCCGCGGACGTCGTCGGTTGCCGCTTCCTGGAGGATCGTGTTGCGGAACGCCGACGAGACCATGTCGGCTGCCCCGCCAATCGCCAAGAACAGCAGGGCAATCCACAGCATCAGGCCTGCGGTCCCGCCGGCGAAGCCGCTGGCCACCCCGAAGCCGATCATCGCGACACCCCACACCAGGATCGCGACGAC
>DATEIG010000088.1:0-2044 GCA_035279185.1 Mycobacterium sp. | reverse complement strand
AGGCCTCGCCGGTGAAGCCGCCGAGCCCGCTGTCGGCAGTCGCGTCGCCGCGGGTCATCCGGCGGTACACGACAAAGCCGATGACGACGGCGGCCAGCGCGGCCACCAGAAGCAGGGTGGCCAGCGCGTTGAGCGCGGGAGTCGGTGCGGCGCGCGCGGTGTTGTAGATCTTCACCGAGACGGGTTCGGTGGACGCGTCGCCGGAAAGGTAGCGCACGAGCACGAAGTCGTCGATGACGTCGGCGAAGACCAGGACCGTGCTGGCGAAGATCGCGGGCAGCAGCATCGGCATGATGATCCGGCGCAGGGCGCCGAACGGTGACGCGCCGAGATCCATTGCGGCTTCCTCGTATTGAGGGCCGATCGTGGCCAGGCGTGCCCGTACGAGCACGGCGGGGTAGGACACCTGGAACGTGACGAGGCCGATCACCTGCGCGGTGGTGCCGAGGTCGACGGGCACGGCGACGGTGGTGATGACGAACAGCAGTGCGTCGGCGAGCAGCACCTCGGGCAGCTCGAACGACAGCAGCATCAGGAAGTTCGCGCCTGCGGGCAGCCTGCCCCGCCACCGGTCGATCCCGATCGCGAACAGCGTGCCTAGCGGCACCGTGATCAGGGTGGCGATGACGCCCAGTTTCAGCGTCTGCAGCAGCGCGGTGTGCAGTGCGTCGTTGTGCCAGACCGACAACGTCTGATCGCCCCAGTACCAGCGGAACGAGAAACCCTGCCACGTCGTGCGCGACTTGCCGTCGTTGAACGAGTACGCGACCGCGATCAGGACCGGCAGCAGCGACCACACCAGATAGCCGACCGTGATCGCGATGAGGAACCGCGGCGGCCGCCACGGGTTGTTCCACCACGCGATCGGAGATCTCACGACGCCACCTCGTCGCGTCGTGACGTCACCCGGATGTAGTACAGCATCGGCAGCAGCGCGGCGAAGAACACCAGCATGACGAACGCGCCGGCCTGCCCGGTCTGGCCGGGCGACTGCACGCTGTCGTTGATGAGGTTGCCGACCATCGTCGTCTTCGGCGACGCCGAGAGCATGTCGCTGGTGAAGTAGTCGCCGAGCATCGGCAGGCAGGTCAGCAGCACGGCCGCCACGATCGTCGGCCTGCACAGCGGCAGCGTGACGCGCCAGAACGACGAGACCCGGTCGGCGCCGAGGTCGCGCGACGCCTCGAGCATCGGCTGTGAGAGCCGGTCGAGCCCCGCATACAGCGGCAGGATCATGTACGGCACATAGCCGTACACCAGCCCGAGCACGACCACGACGGGCTGCCCGGTCAACCACTTGACGTCAGGGGTGAAGAACCCCCCGAGGCTCAGCGCCTTGTTGAGCAGGCCGTCGTCCTGTAACAGGTTGACCCACGCGAACATTCGCATCATGTAGCTGATCCAGAACGGCGCGATCAGCAGGGCGAGCAGCAGCCCCTTGCGCTTACCCGAGAGCCGGGCGACGTAGTACGCCACCGGGAACGCGATCAACAGGCACAGGCAGCTCGCGACGAGCACGTAGAGGGCGGTGCGAAGGATCGCGGGCCCGTACACCCCGTTCTCGCCGACGATGTGGGTGAGCACGTAGCTGAATTGCGTGGGATCCCACTGCAGCGGGTTCCACACCGGTATCGGCGTGCGGAACAACGGGTCTGTCTGCCCGAACACGATGCACAGCACCACGTACAGCGGGAAGATGAAAAACGCACCCAGCCAGAAGATTCCGGGCGCGGCCAGGACTGCCCAGAGCCGGTTGCGGTGCTGGCGCGACGGCGGCGGTGCCGCCGCCTGCGGGGTGACTACGACCGCCACAGCAGCCTAGGACCCGCCGGCGTTGAACGCCTGCCACACCTTCTGCCAGGCATCCTGGTTGGCCGCGTCCAGCTCGAGCAGCCGGTAGCCGGCGTCGAAGTACTCGGGCTTGACGATCGCGGTGCGCAGGTTCTCGGGGATGAACTCTTCTTTCACAAGGGAATCGGCGGTGATGGAGTTCTGCGGCGGCTGATAGCCGATCGCGGTGAAGTTCTGCATCGCCACGTCCGGA
>DATEIG010000087.1:0-3575 GCA_035279185.1 Mycobacterium sp. | reverse complement strand
GACGACACGCTGGTGGGCCTGCTCACCAGCCCGCGGTCCTCGAGGCCGCGCAGCACCATGTTCATCGCCTGCGGGGACACGTTGGTGTCGCGCGCCAGTTCGGCATTCGAACGGTCCGGGAACCGGTCGAGTATGCGCATGCAGATGTATTGCGGGAAGGCCAGCCCGAGCGGTTCCAGCACCGTCGCGGTGACCTCCGAGCGCAGCGCGTTGGCCACCCGGTGCAGCAGGTAGCCGAGCGGCTGTTCTTCGAGGAAGTCACTCATATCAAGCATATTGACATATATCAACCTAGTTGATAGACCTGGGGTATGACGACGCAATCAGAGCAAGAGATGTTCGAATCGGCTTACCGCGGCGAGTCCGAGGAGTTCAAGGGGTTCCGTCCGCCGTGGAGCATCGGGGAGCCGCAGCCGGAGATCCAGGCCTTGATCGATGCGGGCAAGGTTCACGGTGACGTGCTCGACGCGGGTTGCGGCGAGGCCGCGACGGCGCTGCACCTGGCGGAAAAGGGCTTCACCACCGTTGGGCTCGACTCGGCCGAAACCGCGATCAAGCTGGCGAAGGAGGAAGCCGACAGGCGAGGGCTCACCACCGCCAGCTTCGAAGTCGCCGATATCAGCAACTTCACCGGTTACGACGGCCGGTTCGGCACCATCATCGACTCGACCCTGTTTCACTCGATGCCCGTCGAGTTGCGCGAGGGCTACCAGCAGTCGATCGTGCGGGCCGCGGCACCTGGTGCGTCGTACTACGTCCTGGTCTTCGACGCCGCCGGCATGCCCGCCGATTCGCCCGTCAACGCGGTGACCGAGACGGAACTGCGCGACGTCGTCGGCAGGTACTGGGAGATCGACGACATCAGGCCCGCCCGCATTCACGCCCAGGTGCCTCAGGAGTACGCCGGATTCCTCGAGGCGTTCGGCGGCCAGGACATCCGCGACGAGCCGAACGGCCGCAAGTCGGTGGGCGCGTGGCTGCTCTCGGCTCATCTCCGCTAACCGCACCGGGACCACCCCATAGCGGCTGGGAGGCCGCTATGAGGCAGGATTGAGGTTGCCGTTCCGGGTACGTATCCGGGATGGCGATCTCGTGCGAGAACCGGTGAAGGAGTCGGATGGCGGAGCCCACCACCACCAACGGAGTCGAGGCATCCTCCATCCGGCCCATGTACACGCGCGTGCTGCTCAAGCTCGGCGGCGAGATGTTCGGCGGCGGCCAGGTCGGCCTCGACCCTGACGTGGTGGCACAGGTGGCCCGCCAGATCGCGGAGGTCGTCCGAAGCGGGGTGCAGGTGGCGGTCGTCATCGGCGGCGGAAACTTCTTTCGCGGCGCCCAGTTGCAGCAACGCGGCATGGAACGTACCCGCTCGGACTACATGGGCATGCTCGGCACGGTGATGAACAGCCTTGCGCTGCAGGACTTCCTGGAGAAGGAAGGCATCGCGACGCGTGTGCAGACGGCCATCACGATGGGCCAGGTCGCCGAGCCCTACATCCCGCTGCGGGCCCAACGGCATCTCGAGAAGGGCCGCGTGGTGATCTTCGGTGCCGGCATGGGCCTGCCGTACTTCTCGACCGACACCACCGCCGCTCAGCGCGCACTGGAGATCCGGGCGGAGGTGGTGCTGATGGCCAAGGCTGTCGACGGGGTGTTCACCGACGACCCACGGACCAACCCCGACGCGGAGATGATCACCGCGATCACCCACCGCGAGGTCATCGAACGGGGTCTGGCCGTCGCCGATGCGACCGCCTTCAGCCTGTGCATGGACAATGGCATGCCCATCCTCGTGTTCAATCTTCTTGTCGACGGCAATATCGCGCGAGCGGTCGCAGGTGAGAAGATCGGAACACTGGTCACCACGACGTGAGGCCGCGAGGAGCGAAGGATATGGAGCAGCCGTGATCGACGAAACCCTCTTCGACGCCGAAGAGAAGATGGAGAAGGCGGTGTCCGTCGCGCGCGACGACCTGTCGTCCATCCGCACGGGCCGCGCCAACCCGGGCATGTTCTCCCGGCTCTCGATCGACTACTACGGGTCCTCGACGCCGATCACCCAGCTGTCCAGCATCAACGTGCCCGAGGCCCGGCTGGTCGTCATCAAGCCGTACGAGCAGTCGCAGCTCAAGGCGATCGAGGACTCGATCCGCAACTCCGACCTCGGCGTCAATCCGTCCAACGACGGCAGCGTCATCCGCGTCGCGATCCCGCAGCTGACGGAGGAGCGGCGTCGCGAATTGGTCAAGCAGGCCAAGGCCAAGGGCGAGGACGCCAGGGTGTCGGTGCGCAACATCCGCCGCAAGGCGATGGACGAGCTGCACCGCATCAAGAAGGACGGCGAGGCGGGGGAGGACGAGGTCAAGCACGCCGAGAAGGAACTCGACAAGACCACGCACACCTACACCAGCCAGATCGACGAATTGGTCAAGCACAAAGAAGGCGAACTGCTGGAGGTCTGATGGCCGATCAGCAAGCCGATCCCGTGTCCGACGCCCCGGTCGACGAACCGCAGAAGAAATCGCGGGCCGGCCGAAACCTGCCCGCAGCCATCGGCGTCGGAGTCGTGCTCGGCGCGATGGCCATCGGCGTCCTGTTGTTCTGGCCGATCGGATGGCTGCCGGTCCTGACGGTCTTCATCCCGATCGCCGTTCACGAGGTGATCCGTCGCCTGCGCGAAGCCGGTTACGTGCTGCCCGTCATCCCGCTGCTTGTCGGGAGCGTCGCCATGATCTGGCTGACGTACTACGGCCCGACAGGCCTGCTCGGCGCCTATGGCGGGACGATCGTCGTGTGCATGGTCTGGCGCCTGGTCAAACAGGGCCTTCGCGACGCGCCCGTCAACTACCTGCGCGACATGTCCGCCACTGTGCTGCTGGCGACGTGGGTGCCGCTGTTCGCGGGCTTCAGCGCGCTGCTGATCTTCCAGGACCATGGCGGCGCACGGACATTCACGGTGATCGCGACCGTCGTGTTCGCCGACATCGGCGGCTATGTCGCCGGGGTGTTGTTCGGCAAGCACCTGATGGTTCCCGCGATCAGCCCGAAGAAGTCGTGGGAAGGTCTGGGCGGATCACTGCTCTTCGGCATCACTGCGGCGGTCCTTTCGGTGGCCTTCCTGATGGATCGGCCCGCCTGGGTCGGTGTGCCGCTCGGGTTGTTTCTTGTCATCACGGGCGTGCTCGGCGATCTCGTCGAGTCTCAGGTCAAGCGCGATCTCGGCATCAAGGACATGGGCACGCTCCTTCCCGGCCACGGCGGCATCATGGACCGCATTGACGCCATGCTGCCGTCGGCCGTCGCCGGCTGGATCGTGCTGACTCTTCTGGCCTGAGCCCGTCGCCCGCGCTGTTCAGGCGGCTTGTCCGTCGGGTGGTTCGGGTCCGCCGGGTGTTTGGGTGGGGTCGGGTGGTCCTGGTTTGGGGTGAGTGTCGTTGTCGGGCAGGGGTTCTGGGGCTTGTGGTTGCGGCGCTGGCTCGTTTGTCTCGTCTTCTTCGAAGGGTCGTAGGAGTGCTTCGGGGCGGTGGTAGTAGTTCACTTTGGCTTGGCCGTGGTCCAACTGCGGGGGTGGGGTC
>DATEIG010000086.1:0-4228 GCA_035279185.1 Mycobacterium sp. | reverse complement strand
CGGCGTCAACTCGGCCAAGCTCTTCACACCCAGAAGCCGCATGGTGCGCGCGACCTGATCGGACAGGATCGCGATGGCCCGGTCGACTCCGGCCTCGCCGCCGGCCATCAGCCCGTAGAGGTACGCGCGGCCGACGAGGGTGAACCGCGCGCCGAGCGCGATGGCGGCGACGATGTCGGCGCCGGACATGATCCCGGTGTCCAGCACGATCTCGGTGTCGCCGCCGACTTCCCGAGCGACGTCGGGCAGCAGGCGGAACGGAACGGGTGCCCTGTCGAGTTGACGGCCGCCGTGGTTGGAGAGCACGATGCCGTCGACGCCGAGGTCGACCACCGCCTTCGCGTCCTCGAGGGTTTGAATCCCCTTGACCACCAGCTTGTTCGGCCACTGCGACTTGATCCAGGCCAGATCCTCGAAGGTCACCGTCGGGTCGAACATCGAGTCCAGGTATTCCGCGACGGTGCCCGGCCAGCGGTCGAGCGAGGCGAACGACAGCGGCTCGGTGGTGAACAGGTCGAACCACCAGCGCGGGTGCGGCACCGTGTCGAGAACCGTGCGCAGGGTCAGCGCAGGCGGGATGGACATGCCGTTGCGTGTGTCGCGGAGCCGGGCGCCCGCGACGGGGACGTCGACGGTGACGAGAAGGGTGTCGAAGCCCGCGGCGGCCGCGCGCTCGACCAGCGCCATCGAACGGTCGCGGTCTTTCCACATGTAGAGCTGGAACCAGTTGCGCCCGTTGGGGTTGGCCGCTTTGACCTCTTCGATCGATCGGGTGCCCAGCGTCGAGAGCGAGAACGGGATGCCTGCCCTGGCCGCCGCGTGCGCCCCGGCGATCTCACCTTCGGTCTGCATCAGCCGCGTGAACCCGGTCGGCGCGATGCCGAACGGCTGGTCCACCCGGTCACCGAGAACCTGCCAACCGGTGTCGATCTCGGCGACATCGCGAAGGATTGTCGGGTGAAACTGGATGTCGCGGAACGCTTGTCGGGCCCGGGCGAGTGACAGTTCCTCTTCAGCGGCTCCGTCGGTGTAGTCGAACGCCGCTTTCGGTGTCCGCCGCTTGGCGATCCGACGCAGGTCGTCGATCGTCAACGCGGTGGACAGCCTGCGCGCCGTCGGGTTCAGCTTCGGCTTCTTGAACTGGATCAGTGGAGCCAGTTCGCGGGGCCTCGGTATCCGGCGGTCCATCGTCACTCCTCAGTCGGCCGCTGCCGAGATCGCGCGTCGGAGGTCGGCCCGCCGCTCCTCGATCGTTCGGCCGATCTCTTGGAGCAGCACCGGCTTTCGGCTGACGAGATCTTCGATGTGGTCACGCTCGACTTGGAGCACGGTCACCTCGTCGACCGCGAAGGCGCCGGCGCTGACCGGCTCCCGGGTGAGTGTGGTCTGACCGAGGAAGTCGCCCCGCTCCAGCGTCCTCAACGGAATCAGCGCGCCGCCGTCGTCACGGAAGACGATGCGGACACGCCCGTCCACGATGAAGGTCATCCCCTCGGGCACCTCCCCGGGTGACTGCAGGTACTCGTCGGCGCCGTAGCGTGTCAGCCGGCTGTTCGCCAGCATGCCGCGCTGTTCGTCGGCGGTGAGCCGCAGCGTCGAGGCGACGACGCGCAGCGAACGGTCCATCCGCTCCGGTGTTTCGAACTCGTCGGCGGCCTCGTCGAGACTCAACCCGGCGCGGCGCGAGGCGTACCAGATCCACCGCAGGAACAGCGAGCGGGCCGCGAAGTCGTCAGCGGGCGACCGCAACGGTATAGAGGTGCTGTAGGACAGCCCGCCGAGCGGGACGGTTGACGGCGAGGCTCCGGGCCGCAACTGTGGCAGCGCGGCCGCGACCCTGTTCAACATCGCCCGAACGTCGTCGGGCGGGTCGTCGATCGAGAACACCGTGGTCACCGACAGCGAGTGCGCACCCGGCGGACGCGAGAAGTTGGTGAACGAGGCGGCGGCCAGCACAGAGTTCGGCATGATGAGCAGGCCACCGCCCGTGTCGATGTGCGTGGCCCGCCAATTGACCTCGACCACACGGCCTTTGGCCGTGGGCGTCTCGATCCAGTCGCCCAGTTGGAAGGGCTGCTCGAACAGCACCAGTAGACCCGAGATGATCTGGCCGACCGAATTCTGGAGGATGAGCCCGAGCACGATAGACGACACGCCGAGCGCGGTGAACAGGCCGCCGATGTGCGCGCCCCAGATGTAGGCGAGGATCAATCCGACTCCGAGCGCGATCAACGCGAAGCGGGCGACGTCGACGAAGATCGAGGGAATCCGCTTGCGCCAGGTGCCTTCCGGGGCGCCCTGGAACACTGTCGCGTTGGTACCCGAGAGCAGAAGCACCAACACCACGACGCCGAACAGCGTGGCCACCACCCGCACCGGCGTGGCTTCGCCGGAGATCTGCATGACACCGATGAGCAGCACGAGCAGTGCGGCCAGCGGCAGCATGTAATTGCGGATCAGGTGCACGGGCCCGGCCAGCACGCTGCGGCGGCGGCGCAGCGCATTGTGCAGTTCGGTCAGCAGGATCAGGCAGACCGGGAAGCCGATGGCCATTCCGACCGCCCAGTAGAACCACGGGGCTTCCAGGATGCTCGTCATGACTGCCGCTCGATCAGCCGCCACATCGGCTGTTGTTCCCCGTCGACGTTGATGTCGCCGGCCGCGGCGAACGGCCGGCTGTCGCGCATCACGTCGTACACCGAGGAGCTGACGTAGATGCCGGGCTGCGGGGCACCGCTTTGGACCTGGTAGGCCAGATTGACCGCAGAGCCCCACATGTCGTAAGCGAGGGTTGAACGACCGACCAGGCCGCTGGTCACCGCACCGGTGTCGATGCCCGCCCGCAGGGCCAGCGCGTGGCCCGTCTCGGAGTTGAACCGCTCGATCGTGTGCGCCATCTCGACGGCGAAGTCGACCGTTCGCCGGACGTTGTCCAGCCGCGGCACCGACAGGCCGCAGCTGGCCAGGTAGCCGTTGTGTAGCGTGCGCACCTGTTCGACGCCGAGATCGTCTGCGGCGGCGTCGAACTGCCGGGTCAGCCTGTTCACGATGGCCAGCAGCTCGTCGGAGCTCATCTCGTCGCCCAACTGGTCGAGGCCCATGATGTCGGCGAAGATCACCGTGACGTTCTGATGATCCTGCGCAATGGTCTCCTCACCCTCCCGGTAGCGCGCCACGACCGGTTCGGGCATCAGCGACAGCAACAGCTTGTCGTTCTCCCGGCGCTGCTCGGACAGCAACTCCTCTTTGATCGCGAGGTTGCGGCTCATGTCGTTGAACGCGACAGTCAGGTCGCCGAATTCGTCCCGCGACTCGACGGGCACCGTGACGTTGTAGTCCCCGGAGCTGATCTGCTGGGCGCCGGCTTCGAGCCTGCGGATCGGTCGGACGAACAGCCGAGCCAGCAGCATGGCGGCCAAAGAGACCACGAAGATGATCACGGCGGTCGACACCACGAGCGTGCGGGTGAACGACGTCACCGGCGCGAATGCCTCCGAGGTGTCGATCTTGGCGATGATCGACCAGTTCAACCCGGCGAGGTTCAGCGGCGAATACGCCTGCAGCGTGCGGTGTCCGAGGTAGTCGTCCTCGATGACGGTGCCGGTCTGGCCGCGCAGCGCGAGCCGGGTGGCTTCGCTCTGGACCGGCTGCACCAGCGTGGTGCCGTGCTGGCGGATCGACTGCTCGGCGATGTCGGGCGGGGTGCCCGCGTCGATCACCGCCGTCTTGAACGCCTCGGGATCCTCCAGGAACAGCCGCGAATCCGAGCGCATCAGGTCGTCCGGGCCGACCAGGAACGTCTCACCGGTGCGGCCCATGCCTGCGGCTTCCCACTTCTTGTCCACCGTCATCAGCCGATTGATCGACGAGATCGGGAATTGAAGCGCGATCACGCCCTGCGCGGTTCCCGGGCGCCCAACCGGCGCGAGCATCCACGCCGTGGGTTCGTCGGCGGGTTGATAGTCGCTGAAGTCGGTGACGCCGACGTAGTCGACTGTGTTGGCGCTCAACGCTTTCTGATACGCGTCCCGCAGTGAACTGCTGCGGTACGGTCCGGTGAGGATGTTGGTGCCGAGGTCGACGCCCTTGTAGGCGGTGTACACCACGTTCCCCGCGGTGTCGAGCAGCAGCGCGTCCTCGAACTGGAAGCGCAGCACGATGGTCCGGAAGAACTCGTTGAACCGGGCATTGGCCGCCGACCACGCGCTGCCGTCGCGCGCGTCGTCGA
>DATEIG010000085.1:0-5732 GCA_035279185.1 Mycobacterium sp. | reverse complement strand
AGCGGTTACGGCACAGCATGATCAACGGCATCAAGCACTGGCAGGTCGCCTACCGGTGACTACCGTTCCCGCGAAATAGCATTCCTGGTCGTGATCTCGCGGAAATCACCACCATAGTTGCTATTTCGCGACGGTGTAGGCGCGGCCGCGCGGCTCCCTCACCCACAGCACGCCGTCGCCTGCCTTGACGCCTTCGCTGATGAGCGCCCGCTTGAGGATCTTGTTGGTGGCGGTCTGCGGCAGTCGGTCGTCGATGCGCACATACCTCGGCCACGCCTTCGACGACAGGTCAGGCTGCGACGCCAAGAACTGCTCGAACTGCCTGGGCGACAATGTCGCTTGATCATTGAGGACGACGGCGGCCATCACCTGGTCGCCGACGCGCTCGTCGGGCACCGCGTACACCGCGACGTGGTTGAGGCCGGGCAGCCGCTGCAGGATCCGTTCGATCGGCCCCGCCGCGAGGTTCTCGCCGTCGACCCGCATCCAGTCGGCCGTGCGACCGGCAAGGTAGATCCATCCGTCCTCGTCTTTGTAGGCAAGATCTCCCGACCAGTACATGCCGTGCCGCATTCGCTCTGCAGTGGCTGACTCGTCGTTGTAATAGCCCGTGAAGCCGCCAACCCCGTAGGTGTTGACCAGTTCGCCGACCGCCTCGTCGAAGTTGGCGAGCGCGCCGGTCTCGTCGAAAATTGCTGGCGCACACTCGGTCACGGTGTCGGCGTGGTAGACGCTGACACCCGGATATCCCTTGCCGATCGAGCCCGGCGGGCAGCCGTCCTCGCGCATCACGACGACGGCGAACTCGCTCGAACCGAAACTGTCGACGACTGTGCAGCCGAACCGTCGCGCGAACTCGTCGACGTCGCGTTCGGTCGCCTCGTTGCCGAACGCGGCCCGCAGCGGATTGTCGGCGTCGTCGGGCTTCTCGACCGTGCCGAGCACCAGCGCCAGCGGCTTGCCGACATAGTTCATGTACGTCGCGCCGTATCGGCGGATGTCGGACAGGAACCGCGACGGCGAGAACTTCTCCGGCACCATCGCCGCGCCGCACGCCAGCGCCACCGCCCAGCCCGCCGCCACCCCGTTGGAGTGGAACAGCGGCATCGACAGGTAGCAGACGTCGTCGGCGGTCAACTCGAAGCGCTCGGCGAGGCTCGCGCCGCACAACACCGCCATCGCGTGCGCGAACCGCACCGCCTTCGGGTCGCCGCTCGTGCCGGACGTGAACAGCATGACGACGGGGTCCATGCCCTCGACTTCGCGATGCGGCACAAGGGGTTTGACAGACTCGACGGCTGCTCGGTACTCGGGCCCGTCGACGTCGATCACCGTCGCACCGCCCAGGTCGAGGCCGTCGAGCAGCGGCATGTGCTCGGCGTTGGCGAGCACGATCTGGCAGTCGGATCGGCGGATGTCGGCGGCCAGCCCGTCGCCGCGGCGGGTCGTGTTGATCCCGCACAGCACGTATCCGCCGAGCGCCGCGGCGGCCATCGCGCGCAGCATCGCGGGCGTGTTGCCGAGCAGCGCACCGATATGCATGGGCCGCGACGGGTCCGCCCGCTCGATGAGCGCCGACGCCTCCGCCGCCGCCTCGGCGAGATGTTCCCGCCACGTCCACGTCCGGTCGCCGTGCATCACGGCGATGCCGTCGTCGTCCATCCGCGACCGCAGCAACTGCTGCACCGTCTCAACCATGGTTGCCTGGTTGCTCGGACAAGCCTCGTTCCGCGGAGGGCCTGTACTTCAGTAGCGTGACGCCACCCTCGTCGACGAAAACCGGCTCGACCCGCATCCCGATGTGGATGTCCTCCGGTGCGACGTCGACGAGTTCGGTGCTGACCCTCGGACCGACATCCCACTCGACGACCGCCAGCAGCTGCGGCAGCCTGTCGGCCCACGGCGGTCCGGTCGGCCTTCGCGCGACGGTGAAGGTGTAGAGGGAGCCCGCGCCGTCGATCTCGCGCCACTGGAGGTCGTCGGCGAGCGTGCCCGGCGCCAGCGTGCGCGGATAGAACACGTAGCGCTGCGTCGACGGCGAGTACTGGATCAGGATTCGCTTCTCGCGCAACGCATTCCAGAATGGTTGCGACACCGGCGTCGGCGCAGGCAGTGGCGCGCTCACCCGTCGCCGCCCAGGATCAGCGCGACCTGTTCGCTCATGATGCCGCCGTTGCCGGTGACGAACGCGGTGTTGCAGTCGGCGACCTGCGCCGCAGCGGCGCGGCCCATCACCTGGCGGGCGCCGTCGACGACGTGGTGCATGCCGCCCGCCATCCCGGCCTGCCCGTAGGACAGCTGCCCGCCCGCCGTGTTGATCGGGAAGTCGCCGCGGAACGTCAGGTCGTGATCGGTCAGCCATGTCATGCCTTCGCCCTTGCCGCAGAAGCCGGCGTCCTCCAGCGTCATCAACACCGTGATCGTGTAGCAGTCGTAGATCGACGCCATGTCGATGTCGGCGCGCTGCAGTCCCGCCATCGAGAACGCGCGTTCGGCGGCGCGCGCGATCGGCGTGCGAAGGAGATCGTCGGCGTAGGTCGGTGTCTTGAAGCGGATGTGCTCGCCGAAGCCCTTGACCCACACCGGGCGGTGACGCGACGTCTTAGCGACGTCGGCGTTGGCGATCAGCACGCCCGCGCCGCCCTGCACCCGCATCACGGTTTCGAGCATGTGGATCGGGTCGGCGATCACCGGGCTGTTCAGGACGTCGTCCACGGTGATCGGCTTGCCGTGGAATACCGCGCCCGGATGAGCGCAGGCGTTCTCGCGCTGCTGCACCGCGATGCGTGCCAGAGCCGCTGCGTCGTAACCGAATTCGAAGGCGTAGCGCTGCGCGATCTGTGCATACGGGCCGTTCTGTCCGACGTTGCCATAAGGGATCTCGAACTCCGCCTGGGGTGAGCCGTACTCGTTGCTCGACGCGCCGAACCAGCTGAGCGTCCGGCCGGGTTTGGCCTCCGATCGCGGGATCTCGGTCGAACCGGGCATGACGACGAGCACCGCGTCGCACTGGCCCAGTTCGACAGCGGCGGCGGCCCGCCACACCATGCCCGCGGCGGTGGCGCCGCCGAGGTCGACGCGGTCGCCGAAGTCGAGCGGCAGCCCGAGGTACTCCGACAGCGTCGCGGGCGCGAACATGGTGGACTCCGCGATGCCGTGCGTCGAAAGGCCGTTCACCACTGACGGACTCACGCCGGCGTCCTCGATCACCATCTTGGCCAACCGCGCGTACTGGTCCAGCGTGAACGACGGCGGGGCACTCTGCTTCTTCTCGGCGGGCAGTTCGGCGATGCCGATGATGGCGGCCTCGCCGCGCAGGCCCGTCACTGCGTTCCCCGCTGCGGCAGTGCGACGGTTGCGGTGCCCGGCATCAGCACGTCGTCGCCCCGCTTGCAGTAGATGTCGAGGTCGACCAGGCCGTGACCTGTTGTGCTCCCCGCGTCCGCGGCCCGCTTACCGGTGACGACGCCGCCGAACGTCAGCTCCTGCCCCGGCAGCGCGATCGCGCGGTTCTGCACCGAGAACGCCACCAAACGGCCATCGCCGCCGATCCAGTCGGTCAGCGCCCGCGACAGCAGCGCCGCCTGCAACGGCCCCTGCACGAGCACGTCGTCGTAGCCCTCGCGGTCGCGCGCCCACTCCTTGTCATAGTGGATGCGGTGCCCGTTGTAGGTGGCGGCGCTGAAGAAGAACATCTGCGTCTCGTCGACGGTGACAGTCAGCGACGGAATCGCGTCGCCGGTGTCGACGTCTTCGAAGTAGGGGCTCATGCGGGCCGCGCGATCATCGACGTGCTGGCTTCCGCCAACAGCTCGCGGTGCTGGTTGCGGTATTCGGCCCGCCAGGTGACCAGCACGAAAGGTCCTGACCGCCCGTGCTTTTCGACGATCGAGTCGACGGTCCGTGTCATCTCGACCTCGTCGCCGTGATACGCGGGCAGATGAAAGGTCGTGGACTCGCCGCCGGCCATCCGCCGCGGCGCCCGCGGGAACGCCATGCTGCCGGTCACCGCGCCCGACGATCCGTCGGGCCGCAGGTCGCTCAACGCGGCCACCCCGAGGATCGCGTACTGCAGGTACAGCGGCGGGCAGACGATGTCGCGGTAACCGTGCGCGCGGGCGTAGTCGGGGTCGAACCACAGCGGGTTGTGGTCGCCGACCGCCGCCGCCCACCGCTGCCAGTCCCGCCGGTACACCTCGCCGGTGGCGACGGCGACGACCTGGCCGATCTTCTCCGCCGACTCCGGGTCGATGAGGCTCTCGGCCGTCACCGTCGTCCCTCCCATGTCATTTCGCCTTCGAGCCACGCCGCGGCGATGTCCGCTCCCCCGCCGAACGTCGACAGGATGCGGGCGCGCTCGGAGTACCTGTACAGGCCGGTGTCGACGACATACCCCATGCCGCCGTGCAATTGGTGCGCGTCGAGCGTGATCCTCTTGACCTCGGCTGCCCGCATGCGCGCGATCGCCGTCTCGCGCGTCGCGCAAAGCCCGCGGCCGAGCTGGAACACCGCCGAGTGCGCCGCGAGGCGTGCCGCCGACAAGGCGATGTGCATGTCCGCGACGATGTGCTGGGCCGCCTGGAACGATGCGATCGGCCTGCCGAACTGCTCACGCATCGTCGTGTACTCGACGGTGCGATCGATCACCGCCGTGCCGACGCCAACAAGATCCAGACAGTCAAGCGCCACAACGGCATTCGCGACCCGGCGCAGCTGCGCGGGGTCGACGGCCTCAGCCGCGACATCGCCGAAGCGAACCGTGAACGCCGGAAAGCCGCCCATCGTGGGAACCGGTTCGACAGCCACATTCGACGCATCCAGAACCGCGACCCCCGCGCCGTTCGCCACCACGATCACGTCGGCCTCGTCCGCGTCGGCGACGAACTCCGCGACATCGGCCTCACGCGGGCCGCGTGACGCGTCGCGCGGATCGAACAGCCCAACCGCGCCGCGCGCCTCGCCCGACAACAGCCTCGGCAACCATTCCGAGCCGACGCCGAGCCACGAGATGGCCAGCGCCGCGTACAGCGTGCTCTGAACCACTCTCGGGCACAACGCCCGTCCCGCTTCGAGGCAGAACAGCCCGACGTCGGTGAGGCTGCCGTCGAGCGGCAGACCGAGCACGCCGGCGTCGGCCAACGCCTTCCACTGCGCATCCGGCTCGAGCTCAGCGGCAAGCACGCTGCGACACATCGCGGCGAGGTCGCGTTGCTCCTGATCGAGAGTCACCCGCATCGCGTCACCGACCGTACGACGGCATCTTGCGACCGCGCTGTGCGATGACGTCACGCAACACCTCGTTGGTGCCTCCGCCGAAACGCATCAACGGCGACACGCGGTACAGCCGCTCGAAGAAGTTCCCGACCTGAAGTCCCTCGGGCCCGAGCACGTCGATCGCGAGATCGGCGATCCGCTGCCGCAACTCGGAGGTGAAGATCTTCTCGACGCTGACCTCGATGCTGGGTATGGCTCCGCTCTCGAGCATCGACGCCGCCTCGAGGCCCATCAGCCGAGCCACCTCGACGTCGGCCTCGGCCTGCGCAAGGCGGCGGCGGAACACGGGGCCGGGATCGTGGACGGAAGCGGTCAGATCATCGAGCGCGCGACGCAGGTCGCCCGCATTGGTCAACGCTCCGCGTTCCAGGTCGAGCGCTCCGGTGATGTAGGTCCAGCCCGCGTTGAGCTCGCCGATCAAATTGGTCGCGGGCACCCGCACGTCGTTGAAGAACGTC
>DATEIG010000084.1:0-4796 GCA_035279185.1 Mycobacterium sp. | reverse complement strand
GGTAACGGGAGAGTCGTCGAGCAACGGCGACCGCCTGCCCCGCCGACATCGCATCGGGTCGGCCCATGACTTCGTCGTCGTCAGCACCTTTTACCAGCAGAAGGCCGTCGTCGATCACGAGGTGGAGGTCGGCGACGGAAGGAACGGCTTTGCCGAGTGCGATGGTCGTCGTCGTGGGGCCGACGACGTGATGACTGCCGGTGACAGCGTCGGCGTCTCTCACGAGCACGACGTGAGCGCCCGTGCACGACGCCAGCGCCGACTCTGCGGCAGACAGGCTGTAGAAGATCAGTCGCGCCGGCCCGCCATCGTCGACGGCATGAGGATGTCGGTGATGCGGAAGCCACTTGAGCCAATCCCACTCCGGGGCGGTAAAAGGGTTCACGACAGCGGCGATGCGCAGGTGGTGCGGACCGTGCATGACGACGAGGTGGCAGAGAAGAGCTCGAAGCAGGCTCCGGCCGGCGCACTCGTCTCCGTCGATGACGATCGCAGTGTGCTCGGCCAGGTCGACCGACAGCGGAATGTCCGGCACCGCGGAACGGAACTCCACCATCCGCCGGAGTTCCGTCGCCGTCACGGGATCTATGGTTTCCGGTGGCCCCAGATCAGGAACGACGACCGGAGTCGACAGCGGTGCTGAACCGGTACCGACCCGTGTCCGCCCGAATTCGGGTTCGCCGGGTGTGCGCTCCCACATGCGTCTACTGCCGACTATTGTCCACAGTGCGGTCGACTCCGGGTAGTGCCAGAGCATCGAAAGCCGCTGTTGTTCAACGGCGTCGGCGAGATCGCCATCGACGGCTGACAGGTATCCCAGGTATTCGCGGCGGTGGCGATTCAACTCGGCGGTGCGGCTTCCGCCACGTCCACCGACTGCCATCGTGCCGAGCAGGGAGCCGAGCATCATCACGGGGAAGAACATGAACATCGGATTGCGCGTCGCAGATGAGCCCGAGGTGAGGTAGAAGACCATCATGCCCGCGGTGGCGACGAGCATCGCCGCAGGCAGCAGCCGTGTCAGCGGACTGCTGGGCGCCTCTGCCGGCAGTTCAGGCGGGGGCTTGACGACGATTTCACCCTGCGCTCGCGCGGGCGCCGGCAGCCGCGGCCCGATGACGAAGTCCATCGAGAAGTAGACGCGGATGCAGGCGATCGCGTTCCCTATCCACAGCCTCCGATTTGTCACCTCTGGCGGTGAGTCGACGCGCTTACGGTGGTCGGCGGGGGTGGGTATGACGGTTGAGAATCTGTATCGGATCGCGGTGCACCCGGATCGGTGGGGTGACACGTCAGCGACGGATCTTGTTGTGCCCGCGCAGATCGAACTCGGCGAGTTGATGCCGGGCATCCTCGAGCTCGTCGGTCGACAACCGTCAAGGGACAGTGGGGAACTCGGTCAGCAGTGGACGTTGTCACGCCTGGACGGGGCGACGCTCGATGAGTCGTTGTCGCTGTTCGAGAATGGTGTCCACGACGGTGATCTCCTGTTGCTCACCACTGAGGCTCGGGTCACCGCGCCGACATTCTCCGATATCAGCCACTACGTCGTCGACGCGGCGGCCCGAACGACGCACGGGGGTGTCTGGTCGCGGCGGTTGGGCGCGTGTTCGTGGCTGTGGTCGACCGGAAGCGGCGCGGCGGCCCTCGTGTGGCCCGCGCACGCCGGGAATGGCAGCCGCGCGGTGGCGGCCGCAATAGTCGCTGTTGCAGCGTCGGTTTCAGCAGTCGTTGCAAGCCGTGCGGGGCTGGAGATGTCGTCGACACTGTCGATCGGCATGGCGGCGGTCGCCTTCGGCGCGGTGGCGGGGTACCTGATGGTGCCTGGCGGTCCGGCACCACCGAACTTCCTCCTGGCGGCCGCTATCTGTTCCGCGATGGCGACGGTGCTCCTCCACGTCACCGGAGGCGGGGCGAGCCTGTGGATGGCAATCACAGCGTGCTCGTCGTTGTTGGCGGTCGCCGCCGCGGTCGCGACGCTATGGGCCGTGCCGACGGCTGCCGTCGGCTCATTTCTCGCGGCCGCATCGCTGGCCATGCTGAGCGGCGCGGCGAAATTGTCGATCGCCATAGCCAGGCTGTCACCGCGAATGCCGACCACCGAAGAAGCCACGGACGACCGCACGACGGTACCTGCGGCCGTCGGCTTCGAGAAGGCAGCGCTGGGACACGACGTACTGACGGGATTACTGACCGGCTTCTCGCTTGCCGCCGCCCTGGGGACGACGATTGTCGTGCTGGGCACGCACCGTGAAAGTCTCTGGCCGCGTGCGGTGTTGGCACTGGCCATCGGCGCGGCACTGGCGTTCCGCGCTTGTCAGCAGCGCGATGTACTGCGACTGGCAACTCTGCTCGTCTCCGCACTGGTCTGCGCCACCGCCCTGTCGGCGTCGGTGCTGTCATCGGCTCCGGGACAAGCCATCTGGGTCTGCCTCGCAACCATCGCCCTTGGCGCGGCCGCAATGTGCCTCCCCCGGATGGACCTGGGCGACCGGCTGAGCCCACCGATGCGGCGCGGTCTCGACGCCGTGGATTACGTCGCGTTGGCAGCAGTCGTCCCAGTGGCGTGCTGGACGGCAGGCGTGTTCGACCTCGTCCGCGGCGCGAGCCTTTCATGAGGTGTCGATCGACGCGCATCGCCTGCGCAGTCGCGCTGGTGTCGGCATCGATGTGGGTCTCACCGGTGGCCGTGGCCGTAACCCCGCCGCACATCGACGATTCACGGCTACCGGATCCGCGACCGCCAGCCCCACCCCAAGCCACTGAGCAGCGGCAGGACTGTGTCGTCTCGACGACTCCGAGCAAGAAGCCGTCGAGCCATGACCAGCTCGGTGCTCTCGATCTCCCCCGGGTCTGGGCACTCAGTCGGGGCGCCGGTCAGACCGTGGCGGTGATCGACACCGGCGTTGCTCGACACCGCCTTCTGCCCCACCTCGTCCCGGGAGGCGATTACGTCAACACCGGCGACGGCACCGATGACTGCGATGGGCACGGGACGGTCGTCGCCGGCATCATCGGCGCCACGGACTCCGCGGAGGGCGCGCGATTCAGCGGCGTCGCACCCGAGGCGACGATCATCGGCATCAGGCAGTCCAGTGTGAAGTTCGCGCCTGCCGGTCAGTCGGCACCTGGCTTCGGTGACGTCGACACACTGGCGGCGGCCGTCCGTACCGCTGCCGATATGGGAGCCTCCGTGATCAACGTGTCGTCCATCGCGTGCGTCGAAGCCGCCAGCGATCTGGACGACCGGGCCCTCGGCGCTGCTCTGGCCTACGCCGTCGACGTCAAGAACGTCGTCGTCGTCGCGGCGGCGGGAAACGTCGGCGGCCTCGGACAGTGTCCGGAGCAGAATCCTTCGTCCGATCCGTCTCGTCCGGGCGAACCGGACTGGGACGCAGTGAAAGTCGTTGTGAGCCCGGCCTGGTACGACGACTATGTGCTGACCGTCGGGTCGACTGATCAGCGTGGGGCACCCTCGCGGTTCACGCTCGCCGGGCCATGGGTCGATGTGGCGGCCCCGGGAGAAGGAGTCCTGTCCCTCGACGCCGACGGCGAAGGTCTTGTCGATTCGCTGCCTGTGCTCGGTGACCCGACGCCGATCGTCGGGACGAGCTACGCGGCTCCCGTGGTGAGCGGCCTGGTCGCACTCGTCCGGGCACGATCACCGCATCTGACTGCGCGGCAGGTGATGCAGCGGATCAAGGAGACCGCGCACCGGCCCGCAGCGGGCTGGGATCCGTTCGTCGGGTTCGGTGTCGTGGACGCGCTCGCCGCGGTCACCGGAGGGGCTGCAAGCACCAACATGATGCCACCGGTACGCGAAACATCCGATGTTGCTGCGCATCCCGAGCTGACCGAGGGCGAGCCAGCGCAGGACAGAAGTGGGCGGCGGATCGCGTTCGGCGGCGCAGGACTGTGTGTCGCGGTCATCGCAGCCGCGCTGGCCACGGTGGCATCGCTCGGTCGGTCACGGCGGCGAGCCGACACTGTCCCGCGCGACTGAAGCGCTGTCGCGATTGAGTTCCGGGCCGCGGGGCAGCGCTGACAGGAGCGGCCACGGCGCCGCGACGGCAGCGCTTCGGAGGCCGAGTGCCGCGGCAGTGACCTCATCGCGTATGCCGAAAAGCACTCCGCTGTCAGTCATGAGATACAGCGGCCCGCTGCCGCTGTCGCCGGTCAACGACGTTGCCCGCACGTACGCGCTCCGCCCGGACGGCATGGCGACGTTGTCGACGTCGGGGCCTTCTCCGTCTGCCTGCGCAAGCGCGGTCGACGTGTTCTCGTCGGGCATCGAGTTCGCCATCCACAGCGACGTTTTCGGCCCGTCGGGAAGCCATGTCACGCAGAGGACCCCGCCGTCGCCGGCACCCAAGGCAGCGCCTGCGTGCGGGGGGTAGCTGGACACCGCGAGAGAGTCGACGGCAGGAATCGCACTGACGATATCGGGTGAGACGGCAGGGATGTCGCGACTGCCGTTTGAGTCGAGGGACCGAATGAGGTTGGCCGCCACTTCTCCGATGCGCTGAACGCCATCGGTCAGCACGACGAAGAAGTCGTCGGAGTCGACACGCAGCGCCCGCACCACGTTGCCGACACGCATGTGGGCGACGGCGCTGGGCGATCCGGCATCAGGGATGCGAGGGACGACGATCGGCGGGGCTTCCGGGATGGTGTCGAGCAGCGTCCTCGATACGGGTCGCGGATTCACACCCTCGAGGCGCAATGCCCACACGACGGCCGGGTTGCGGAGATCGACTCGCGCCCGCTGACCGTCGTACAGCAGATAGGTCGTCGCG
>DATEIG010000083.1:0-7431 GCA_035279185.1 Mycobacterium sp. | reverse complement strand
CCATCGCCGACGGCGAACCCGGCGAGATCACGATGGCGCTGCGCGACACGTTGACCGGTATCCAGCGCGGCACGTTCGCCGACACGCACGGCTGGATGTCGCGACTTTCCTGAACGCACGCCAAAGGCGTTGCGGGCCAATAGGCTCTCGGCCATGACGATGAACCCGGTCATGGTCGCCCGCGACGAGGGGGAACGCTTCCACTTCCTCAACGAGCTGTACACCGCAAAGGTCACCAGTGAATTCACCAACGGTGTGCTGACGGCGATGGAGTTCCTGGCACCGCGCAACTTCGGGCCACCGCTTCACCGCCACGACGCGGAGGACGAGCTGTTCTACATCATCGAGGGCGAGCTCTGGCTTTCGTGCGGTGATGCGGAGGCGGTGCACGGCGCAGGTGCGACGGTGTGGCTGCCGCGCGGCCTCGCCCACACCTTCCAGGTCCGCTCGGAGACGGCACGGGTCTTCCAGGTGTCGACGCCGGGGCAGTTCGAGCGGTTCGTGAGCGCACTCGGCGAGCCGACCGACAGCCTCGCCCTGCCGGAGCCGAAGGAGATCGACCCGGCCCGGGTGGCCGAGGTGTGCGCGCAGTTCGACATCGAGGTGCTCGGCCCGCCGCCCGCGCCGGTGGCCTAACGGATCGCGAGGCCGAGCGCGGCGATCGTCGTCGTCATTTCGATGGCGGCGCCCAGCACGTCGCCGGTGATCCCGCCGAAGCGACGCACGCAGTGCGCCACGAGTGCGGCGGTGCAGGCCAGCGCCACCAGCACGACGACCGGGCCCTGCCACGGGCGCGGACCCGCGAACACCCCGAGTGCGCCGAGCGGGATCACCCAGGCCGCCACCACCGCGATCGGCTGAGTGCCCGCCACCATCGCCCCCAGGGTGCTGCCCTGCGCCGACGGCACCGACGGGCGGCAGGCGGCGACCGCGGCGACCCGGCCCGCGGCCACCGCAACGATCACCGCGACCGCGCTGAGGTCGGCGAAGGCCAACGCCTGCACGAGAATCGCCACCACGACGGCCGCGACCCCGAACGGGCCGGCCGTTCCGTCGCGCATCACCTGCAGTGCCCGCTCCGGAGGGCCGTAGCAGCCGAGACCGTCAACCGTGTCGGCCAGGCCGTCGATGTGCAGCCCCCGTGTCGCGAGCAGCAGCGCCGCGACCGCCACCACGCCCGTCAGCGCATGGCCGTGGCCGAATGCCTGCGACGCGACCCACACCACGCCCGCGGCCAGCGCGCCGAGCGCGAGGCCGACCACGGGCAGCGCGGTCATGACCCCCCGGCCGACGCCGGACCCCATCCGTATCGGCAGGACCGTGGCGAATGCGAAAGCCCCTGCGACCGAACGGATCACGACGAGACGCTGGCCTCGTCGAAGGTCGCCATCGAACGAAGCGTGGCAACGGCGGCGCGGACCACCGGCAGCGCGACCGCCGCTCCGGTGCCCTCGCCGAGCCGCATGGACAGGTCGACGATCGGCTCCAACTCCAACTTCTCCAACGCGAGCGTGTGCGCGGGTTCGGTCGACCGGTGGCCCGCGCGCCACCACTGTTTGGCGCCGGGGGCGAGCGCGTCGGCGACCAGGGCGGCCGCGGTCACCACCACGCCGTCGAGCAGTACCGGGGTACGGCGCACCGCCGCCTGCGCGACGAACCCGGCCATCGCGGCCAGGTCCGCACCCCCGCACACCCGGAGCAGACCGATCGGATCCGCGGTGACGTCGCGCGCGCGGTAGAGCGCATCGCGGACGGCGCCCACCTTGCGCGCCCAGCCCGCGTCGTCGATGCCGGTGCCGCGCCCGACGATCGCGACGGGCTCGGTACCGGTGATGGCGGCGATCAACGTCGTTGCGGCCGTGGTGTTTCCGATGCCCATGTCGCCCGCGATCAGCAGATCCGCTCCGGCGTCGACCTCCTCGTCGGCGATTCGACGGCCGGTGTTCACCGCGGCCTCGGTTTCGTCCGCAGACAGCGCATCCTCGACGGCGATGTTGCCGCTGCCTCTGCGGACCTTGTGCGCGCCGATCGACGGGGAGTGCGGCTCGTCGACGTCGACGGCGACATCCACGACGCGGACCGTCGCGCCCGCGGCCTCGGCGAGCACGTTGATCGCGGCGCCGCCCGCATCGAAGTTGGCGACCATCTGCGCGGTCACCTCCGCGGGGAAGGCCGACACCCCCGCCGAGGTGACGCCGTGGTCGCCTGCGAACACCACCACCCGCGCGCGTTCGAACTGGTTGGGCGGGCACACGCCCTGACAGGCCGCCACCCACACGGACAGGTCCTCGAGGCGGCCCAGCGAGCCCGGGGGCTTGGTCAGGGTGTCCTGCCGGGCCCTGGCCTGCGCCGCGACGGCCTCGTCGGGTGCTTCGATCGGCGGGATGTCGGTCACGTGCACTCCTTCACCGTCACGGGCTGTCCGGCGACCACGAGCACGACGCGGTCGCACGCGGCGGCCAACCGCTGATTCAGCGCACCGAGTTCGTCGGCGAAGCGGCGGCCCGCCTCGGTCGCAGGCACGACGGTCAGCCCCACCTCCGGGCTGACGAGCACGAGTTCCCACGGATAGCGGGCGACGGCGTCGACGAGGTCGTCGACGTCCGCGCGCACCGATCCGCCTGCCCACGCCTGCGTCCGGTCCATCGCCGCGGTGAGCCAGCCGCCGATGTCGTCGACGAGGGTGAGGCCGGCCTCGTCGCAGCGCAATTGCCGTGCCACGTCCGGGGTTTCGACCGTCGACCAGTTCTGCGGTCGACGGGCGCGGTGCTCGGACACCCGCGCCGTCCATGCGTCGTCGTCGGAGACAGGACCCGTGGCGACGTAGCGCACAGGGTCCCCGGATCGCCCGGCGAGAGATTCGGCCCACTCGGATTTGCCCGACCGGATACCGCCGAGCACCAGCACGCGCACCCGCAGGCTCAGGTGACTGTGTCGCCGCGGTTGACCTGCGGCCGAGGTGCGCGCATCCGCCGCAGCTGCGAAGCGCGGCTTGCGGCGTAAAACCCGAGCTTCCAACCGCTTTCGGTGTGGTCGGGGTATTTCTCGTCGACTCGCCGGTTGACCTTGCGGCCCAGGAAGAAGCCGTCGACGATCATGATCCCCATCAGGATGAGCATCGCGGGCGAGATGTAGTACTGCACCTGCGGCACCGCGAGCATGATGAAGATCAGGGCCAGCGCCGCGGGCATGAACAGCCCGAGCACGCTGATGCGGCGCGAGTCGACGATGTCGCGGGCATACCGGCGCACGGGGCCCTTGTCGCGCGGCAGCAGATAGGCGTCGTCGCCCGCCATCATCCGTTCGCGACGCTCCGACATGGCGGCACGGCGCGTGGCCTTGTCCTCGCGACGCTCCTCCCGCGACAGCTTGGGCCCGCGCAGTTCCTTGCGCCGCTTTCTGGCCTCCGCCGAGGTCATCGGGGCGGGCGCAATGGGTCCGCGGCGGCGGGCGGCGTCGCGCTTGGGGGTCGGCCTGCCCTTCGGAGCCGTTCTGCCTGTCGGCCCGGGATCGGATCCGCCGTCGATCGTCGCTTCGTCGGCGGCGGTGTCGTCGGCGGGTGGCGGGTTGTCCTTCTTGCGGCCCAGCAGGTTCACGCCCGCCAGCATAATCTGCTGCAATGACCCGTTCGGACGGCCTTCGCGTGCTCATCGCCCCGGACTGTTACGGCGACAGCCTGACCGCCGTCGAAGCCGCGGAGGCCATCGCCGAGGGCTGGCGCAGGAGTCGCCCGGACGACGACCTGACGTTGGCACCGCAGTCCGACGGCGGCCCGGGCTTCGTCGACGTGCTGGCCGACCGGTTCGGTGACCGGCGCACGCTGCGGGTGAGCGGTCCGCTGACCGCCGAGGTCGACGCCGACTGGGTGTTCGTCGACGGCGAGCCGGCAACCGCCTACATCGAATGCGCGCAGGCCTGCGGGCTCGCCCTGCTCGGCGGCCCCCCGACCGTCGAGACCGCGCTCGCCGCGCACAGCAGGGGAGTCGGTGAGCTGATCGCCGCCGCGGTGGCCGCGGGTGCCCGCCGGATCGTCGTCGGTCTGGGCGGCAGCTCCTGCACCGACGGCGGCAGGGGGATGGTCGAAGCGCTCGGCGAGCACGCGAGCAGCGCCGAGGACGGCGGCCTGCGGGCCGCTCGGCGACTGCTGACGGATGTCGAACTGGTGGCGGCCACCGACGTCGAGCACCCGCTCCTCGGACCGATGGGCGCCGCGCGGGTGTTCGGCCCGCAGAAAGGCGCCGATCCGGCCACCGTGGACGTGCTCGAGCAGCGGCTCACCGAGTGGGCCGCCGAACTCGACGCGGTCGCCGGGCGGACCGTCAGCACGGAAGCGGGCGCGGGCGCGGCGGGCGGCCTGGGCGCCGCTCTGATGGCACTCGGCGGCCGACGCGAATCGGGCGCCACGGTGATCGCCGAGCACACCCGGTTGGCCGACGACGTCGCGTCGGCCGAGCTGGTCATCACCGGTGAGGGCCGCTTCGACGAGCAGTCCCTGCACGGCAAAGTCGTCAGCGCGCTGGCCGGCGGGGCGCGCGGCATCCCGGTGCTGGTGCTGGCAGGCCAGGTCACGCTCGACGGCGCCGCGCTCGCGGATTCGGGTATCGCGGCCGCCTACGCCATCGCCGACCACGCCGGATCGGTCCAGCTGGCGATGGACGACGCCGCCAACCAGCTGGCCGGATTGGCGGAGGTCACCGCGGACAAACTCGGGAATAGCGGAATAACGGGGTACCGTTGACCAGGTGGGCTGGTGACCGGCCCGCAACCAAGAGCCATTCAGGGAGACGCAATGACTGTTCAGGACGAGTCGGCTGTGAAAACAGAAGGAGCGACCGCCACCCACGGCGTGCTCCTGACCGACGCGGCGGCCGGAAAAGCCAAGGCGCTGCTGGATCAAGAAGGCCGTGACGACCTGGCGCTGCGCATCGCCGTGCAGCCGGGTGGCTGCGCCGGACTGCGGTACAACCTGTTCTTCGACGACCGCGACCTCGACGGTGATCTGACCTCCGAGTTCGGCGGTGTGAAGCTGACCGTCGACCGGATGAGCGCACCCTATGTGCAGGGCGCCACCATCGACTTCGTCGACACCATCGAGAAGCAGGGCTTCACGATCGACAACCCGAACGCCACCGGTTCGTGCGCGTGCGGGGACTCTTTCAACTGATCTAGTACTGGCCTGCCGCGCGCAGCAGATACGAACACACCAGGACCTCGTTGTCCTGGACCACCAGCTGGGCCACGCCCTGCTCGTCCATTTCGGGGGCAGGGCGGGTGCGGCTGCCCGCGGGCGTCACGGTCATGCTGAACAGGACCTGCGCCTGGGTCGGCGACCCGAACACCATCTTGTCGATCGACGTGACCTCGGCTTTGCCGAACTGCTTTCTGAACGCATCGCTGCTCAGATCCGCCAACGCCAGATCCGACCGCTTCTCCTTGACCGCGTCGAACAACCCGCACAGGATGTTGCGGGCAATCACCTCGGTGTCGCCCCGCTGCAGCGCGTCGAGGTATTTCTGGATTGCGGTCTTGGCGTTGCCGCTGGTCAGCTTCGCGGGCGGCGGCTCGTCGCCGGCGCGCACCACAAGAACCGTCGCCACCACGGCAGCCGCCACCACGGCGAACGTGACCAACCCCACCAGCACCGCTCGCCACGGCTTGCGCCGGGGATACGGGACCGGCGGCGGGAGCACGCCCGGATAGATCGCAGGCGGAGGCGGATTGTCGGGGTACGGCTGGGGCGGCCCGACATGCGGGGGAGGCGGCCCGACCGGCCCTGCGCCGAAATGGGGCGGATAGGGACCGGCCATGATAGGCAGGTTAGCGCAAGCGGCCGGACACCGACGACGTCTCCAGGCTCGCTACGATTCCCTAGACGCGTTAATGAATTGAAGGGTGATTCTTCGTGACCATCGCGGTAACCGGATCGATCGCAACCGACCATCTCATGCGATTTCCGGGCAAGTTCTCCGAAGGATTGCTGCCCGAACACCTGCAGAAGATCTCGGTGAGCTTCCTGGTCGACGATCTCGTCATCCACCGCGGCGGTGTCGCGGGAAACATGGCCTACGCCATCGGAATTCTCGGCGGCGACCCCACACTGGTCGGCGCCGTGGGCACCGACTTCGACGACTACCGCGGATGGCTCACCAGCCACGGTGTGGACTGCGACAGCGTCCTGGTCTCCGACACCGCCTACACGGCCCGGTTCGTCTGCACCACCGACGAGGACATGGCCCAGATCGCGTCGTTCTACCCGGGTGCGATGTCACAGGCCCGCGACATCAAGCTGGCCGACGTCGTATCCCGCAGGGGCACACCGGATCTCGTGATCGTCGGCGCCAACGACCCCGATGCGATGTTCCTGCACACCGAGGAGTGTCGCGCGCTCGGCCTCGCCTTCGCCGCCGACCCGTCGCAGCAGCTGGCCCGGCTCACCGGCGACCAGATCCGCGCGCTGATCGACGGCGCCACCTACCTGTTCACCAACGACTACGAGTGGGACCTGCTGCTGCAGAAGTCCGGCTGGTCGGAGGCCGAGGTGATGCGCCAGATCCAGATGCGCGTCACCACACTGGGCGAGAAGGGCGTCGACATCGTCGGCCGCGACGGCACCTTCATCCACGTCGACGTGGTGCCCGAGACGCACAAGGACGATCCCACCGGCATCGGCGACGCGTTCCGCGCCGGGTTCCTGACGGGGCGTGACAAGGGGTTGTCCATCGAACGAGCCGCACAGTTGGCCTCGCTGGTGGCGACACTGGTGCTCGAGGCTCCCGGGCCGCAGGAGTGGAGCTGGGACAAGGACGCGGGCATCAAACGCCTCACCGACGCCTACGGTGACGACGCCGGCGCCGAGATCGCCCACGCGCTCGCTTAGAGCTGCACCGGGTAGGTCGGCTCGCTGATGTGCGGGGTGACACTGCCTTCGACGAAGATCGCGTGCCACAGCATGAAGATCAGCACGGTCCACAGCCGCCTGCTGTGATCGCTTGCGCCACTGCGGTGTTCGTCGAGCATCGCGCGAACACCCGCGAGGTCGACCAGCTCGCCTGCGCCTGACGACGCCACCAGACCGTACGCCCAGTCCAGCAGCTCACCCGCCCGCAGCCAGTGCCGGATCGGGACGGGGAAGCCGAGCTTGGGCCGGTGCAGCACGTGCGGGGGGATGACCGGTTCCAGTGCGCGGCGCAGCGCGTATTTCGTGGTCGAGCGGGTGATCTTCTGATCGAGCGGGAGGCGCGACGCCACGGCGAACACCTCGGGGTCGAGGAACGGAACCCGCAGTTCCAACGAGTTGGCCATCGTCATCTTGTCGGCCTTGACCAGGATGTCGCCGCGCAACCAGGTGAACAGGTCGATGTGCTGCATGCGTGCCACCGGATCCCAGCCCTGCGATTCGGCGTAGACGGGGGCCGTCACATCGGTATGGGT
>DATEIG010000082.1:0-2673 GCA_035279185.1 Mycobacterium sp. | reverse complement strand
CGGGATCTGCAGCGGCAGCCGGGCGATCGCGCCGATCCGCATCGGCAGCGGCTTGTCTTTCCACAACCGGACCATGTTCACGTTGGCTGGGAACACCGCAAGGTACAGCGCGATCGCGGCGAGCGCGCCGAGCTTGCGGGTTCGCGGCACCAGCAGTAGCCCGCCCGTGACCATCTCCGCGACCCCCGACGCGTGGGTGTAGAACCGCGCGTCACCCGGCAATTCGGCGGGAACGATCGAGTCGAACGGTTGGGGAGCAGCGAAGTGAAGCGCCCCCATCCCGACGAGCATGGCGCCCATTTTCGACGCGCGTGAGGGGTTGGTGATCTGCTGCAGTTCGGCTGGGGGAGAGGTCATGATTACATTGTGCTGGTGCGGCAGTCCCACGCGATGACGAACCCTCGTGGCCAAAGGTAGGTTGCGTCGGCGGCTCGCCGCCATCGACCAGAATCTGACCGCTCGACCGGACGCCGACCTCGTCGACGTCCTGAGCATTCCCGAACCGTTCGTCAGCCCCACCCAGCGGATCATCCGCCGCATCATCTATGCGATGTCGGCGCTGTTCCTCGCGGTGCTGATCGTCTACCTCGACCGCCACGGCTACCGCGACGTCGAGGCCACGCCCGACGCCGACAACCCGCTGTCGCTGCTGGACTGCATCTACTACGCCACCGTGTCGCTGTCGACGACGGGCTACGGCGACATCACGCCGGTCACCCCATCGGCGCGGCTGGTGAACGTTCTGGTGATCACGCCGCTGCGGGTGGCCTTCCTGATCGTGCTCATCGGCACCACCGTCGAGACGCTGACGACGCAGTCGCGCCAGGCACTCAAGATCCAGCGATGGAGGAGCAAAGTGCGCAACCACACCATCGTCGTCGGCTACGGCACCAAGGGCAGGACAGCCGTCGCCGCGATGGTCGGCGACGAGGTTCACCCCGCCGACATCGTCGTCGTCGACGAGGACCCGGCCGCGCTGGAACGCGCGAAGAGCGCGGGCCTCGTCACCGTCCGCGGCAGCGCCACCGACTCCGAGGTGCTGCGCCTGGCCAGCGCCCAGCACGCGAAGGCGATCATCGTCGCCACCAACCGCGACGACGCCGCTGTCCTGGTCACGCTCACCGCGCGCGAGCTCGCGCCCAACGCCAAGATCATCGCGGCGGTCAGGGAAGCCGAGAACCAGCATCTGCTGGAGCAGTCCGGCGCGGACTCGACCGTTGTGACGTCCGAGACAGCGGGACGCCTTCTCGGCATAGCCGTCCAGACGCCCAGCGTTGTCGAGATGATGGAAGACCTACTGACACCCGACGCCGGCTTCGCCATCTCCGAACGCGAGGTCGAGACCAAGGAGGTCGGCGGTTCGCCGCGGCACAACCCCGACATCGTGCTCGGTGTGGTGCGCGGCGGGAAGCTGCTGCGCGTCGACGACCCTGAGGTGGATTCGCTCGAGCTCGGTGACCGGCTGCTCTACATCCGCAGCGCGGACGCCGACAGATGAGCCGTCCCCTGTCGTCCTTTCAGCTGCGCAACGTTCCGCTGCTGTCCCGGGTCGGCGCCGACCGCGCCGACAACCTGCGCACCGACGTCGACGCCGCGATCGCCGGGTGGGCCGACGCCCTTCTGCTTCGGGTCGATTCGCGCAACCAGGTGCTGATCGCCGACGGTCGCGTCGTGCTCGGTCAAGCGTCGGCGCTCGGCGACAAGCCTCCCGAGCACGCGGTGTTCCTCGGCAGGATGCCCGACGGCAGGCACGTCTGGGCGGTGCGCAGCGCGCTGGTCGCGCCCGAGGACTCCGACACCGAGCCCGAGGTCCTCGACCTGCGAAGGGCCGGACACATCTTCGACGACGTCAGCGCCCAGCTGGTGTCGACCGCGACCGCCTTGTTGAACTGGCACGACAGCGCGCGGTTCAGCGCGATCGACGGGGCGCCGACCAAGCCGATCAAGGGCGGGTGGTCACGGGTCAACCAGGTCAACCGCCACGAGGAGTTTCCGCGGATCGACCCGGCGGTGATCTGTCTGGTCCACGACGGCCACGACCGCGCGGTGCTGGCCCGCCAGACCGTCTGGCCGGAGCGGCTGTTCTCGCTGCTGGCCGGCTTCGTCGAGGCGGGCGAGTCGTTCGAGGCGTGCGTGGAGCGCGAGATCGCCGAGGAGATCGGGCTGACGGTGCGCGACGTCACCTATCTCGGCAGTCAGCCGTGGCCGTTCCCGCGCTCGCTGATGGTCGGCTTCCACGCGGTCGGCGACCCCGACCAGGAGTTCGCCTTCCATGACGGCGAGATCGCGGAGGCCGCATGGTTCACCCGTGCCGAGATCCGCGAAGCGCTCGAGCACGGAGACTGGAGCAGCGAGTCGGATTCTCGGCTTCTGCTGCCGGGCTCGATATCGATCGCCCGGGAGATCATCGAATCCTGGGCAGCCCTTTAACGCCCAAACCAACACTTGGGCGCATTTGTGCGAGAAGAGCGCGCCATTTCGTCGATCTGGGCGCGAGAGAAGTTGGCGTCAGCCGAGCTTCTTCTTGACGTCCCGGGCGCTCGGGTTGGTCATCGTGGACCCGTCGGCAAATTTCACCGTCGGCACCGTCTGGTTGCCCCGGTTGACCGACATCACGAATTCCGCAGCGTCCGGCTCGCTTTCGATGTCGATCTCGGCGTAGACGATGCCCTC
>DATEIG010000081.1:0-20827 GCA_035279185.1 Mycobacterium sp. | reverse complement strand
TGCCGATCACGTTGTGCAGGTCGAAGTCGCGGGCGAACCGGCTCCTGCGCCATCGGACGCGAAAGACGTTGCGGAGCTTGCGAATTCCAGGCCACCAGATGACCGGCGCCGTGACGGCGAGGAAGACGGCCGCCAGCCCCGCGAGCGCGAGAAGCACTGCACCCCAGGTCATGTCCGCAAACGGCGTCAGCCCCGCGATCGGCGACGGAGATGCGAGCCAGGGCTGGTACCCGGCGTACTCCTCGCAGGTGAGCCCGCAGTCATGCAGGTTCTGCAGGAAGCCGACGGTTCCCGCGTAGAGGTCGCCCGCGCCGTTGACCTCACCGGTTCCCGCGTCGACGAAGTACGTCTGCTCGCTGTCGCTGCCGGACACGAGATAGACACCGTCCTTGAGCGCCAATTCGGCAGGCTCGAACTCCGGTTGCGCCGACTGGACGGCGGCGATGGCGGCGGTGAAGCCGACGGGCCGTTCGGCGGGGGTGCTGCGGAACAGGTCGGCGTTGCCTGCCCGCAGCAGTTCCGGGCCGTAGACGATCAGGGCGCCGCTCGTGCTGACCACGACGAGCAGCAGTCCGAGGACGAGCGCTGTCCATCGGTGCGACCAGACCAGAAGCCGCCGCGGTCGATCGGTCCACGAAAGTGAGCGTTCCGGCACCGCGCGACCCTAACATCTACCTTAGTGTTGCCTACCCTTATCTCGTTCGTGTTCACGCACGTCCTCAGCTCAGGGGGCGCGGGCCGCCGCGTACCCTCGCTCTCGTGGCGAAGACGAAGACCCGCACCTCAGGTCGTGTCAGCAATCGGTTCTGGAAGCTGCTCGGCGCCAGCACCGACAGGGATCAGGCCCGCTCACTGGCGCAGGTCAGTGCGTCGGCGGAGTTCGACACGAAGGCCGCTGACCTCGACGACGAGCAGCTGCGCAAGGCCACAGGACTGCTGCACCTGAAGAACCTTGCCGAGTCGAAGGACATCCCGCAGTTCCTCGCGATCGCCCGCGAAGCCTCGGAGCGCACCACCGGTCTGCGTCCGTTCGACGTCCAGCTGCTCGGCGCCCTGCGCATGCTCGCGGGCGATGTCGTCGAGATGGCCACCGGTGAGGGCAAGACGCTCTCCGGCGCCATCGCGGCCGCGGGCTACGCCCTGGCGGGGCGGCACGTCCACGTCGTCACCATCAACGACTATCTGGCCAGGCGCGACGCCGAGTGGATGGGCCCGCTGCTGGAGGCCATGGGCTTCACCGTCGGCTGGGTGACCGCCGAGTCGACGGCCGACGAGCGCCGCGCCGCCTACAAGTGCGACATCACCTACGCCTCGGTCAACGAGATCGGCTTCGACGTGCTGCGCGACCAGTTGGTCACCGACGTCGACGACCTCGTGTCGCCGAACCCGGACGTGGCGCTGATCGACGAGGCGGATTCCGTGCTCGTCGACGAGGCGTTGGTGCCGCTGGTCCTCGCAGGCACGTCGCACCGGGAGACGCCGAAACTCGAAATCATCCGTCTGGTCGGCGAATTGACTCCCGGCGTCGACTACGACACCGACCTCGACAGCCGCAACGTGCACCTGACCGAGACCGGCGCCCAGAAGCTGGAGGCCAAGCTCGGGGTCGCCGACCTCTACTCCGAGGAACACGTCGGCACGACTTTGACCGAAGTGAACGTCGCCTTGCACGCACATGCGTTGCTGCACCGCGACGTCCACTACATCGTCCGCGACGACGCCGTACACCTGATCAACGCCAGCCGCGGCCGCATCGCGCAACTGCAGCGCTGGCCCGACGGGCTGCAGGCCGCCGTCGAGGCCAAGGAGGGCATCGAGCCCACCGAGACCGGCGAGGTGCTCGACACCATCACCGTGCAGGCGCTGATCAGCCGGTACCCCACGGTCTGCGGCATGACGGGCACGGCGCTGGCCGCCGGTGAGCAGTTGCGGCAGTTCTACAAACTCGGCGTGTCGCCGATTCCGCCGAACGCCCCCAACATTCGCGAGGACGAGTCCGACCGCGTCTACATCACGGCGGCGGCGAAGACCGACGGCATCGTCGAGCACATCGCCGAGGTCCACAAGACCAAGCAGCCGATCCTGGTCGGCACCCGCGACGTCGCCGAATCCGAGGAGCTCCACGAACGCCTGGTCAAAATGGGCGTCCCCGCGGTCGTGCTGAACGCGAAGAACGACGAGGAAGAGGCCCGGGTCATCGCCGAGGCGGGCCAGCTCGGATCGGTGACGGTGTCGACGCAGATGGCGGGTCGCGGCACCGACATTCGTCTCGGCGGCTCCGATGAGGCGGACCATGACAAGGTCGCCGAGCTCGGCGGCCTGCACGTCATCGGCACCGGTCGGCACAGCACCGAACGCCTGGACAACCAGCTGCGCGGCCGTGCGGGTCGTCAGGGTGACCCCGGGTCGTCGGTGTTCTTCTCCAGCTGGGAGGACGACGTCGTGATGGCGCACCTCGAGCCGGAGAAGCTGAACAAGCTGCCGACCGAGACCGATGACGACGGCCTCATCATCAACAAGAAGGCCGCGGGGCTCCTCGACCATGCGCAGCGGGTCGCCGAAGGCAGACTGCTCGCGGTGCACGCCAACACGTGGCAGTTCAACGAACTCATCGCGCAGCAGCGCGCAATTCTCGTCGAGCGCCGAAACACGTTGCTGCGCACACCGACTGCCCGCGAGGAGCTGGAGAAGAAGTCTCCGGACCGCTACCGGGAACTGGCCGAGGACCTCAGCGAGGAGCGGTTGGAGACGATCTGCAGGCAGATCATGCTCTACCACCTCGACCGCGGCTGGGCCGACCATCTGGCCTACCTTGCCGACATCCGCGAGAGCATCCACCTGCGCGCGCTGGGGCACCAGAAGCCGATCGACGAGTTCCACCGAATGGCCGTCGACGCCTTCGCCTCCCTGGCCGCCGACGCCATCGAGGCGGCTCAGCAGACCTTCGAGACCGCCAACGTCCTCGAAGAGGAGCAGGGCCTCGACCTGTCGAAGCTCGCCCGCCCGACCTCGACGTGGACGTACATGGTGCACGACAATCCGCTGGCAGAAGACTCCATGTCGGCACTCAGCCTGCCAGGGATTTTCCGCTAGGTTAATCGCATGAATCGCGCGCCATCCGAAGTGCGTGATCGCGTGGTGACGGTGCCCAACGCGCTGTCGGTGCTGCGCCTGTTGCTGGTCCCGGTCTTTCTCTACCTGCTGCTGGTGGCCCACGCCAACGGATGGGCTGTCGCCGTGTTGATGTTCAGCGGTTTCTCCGACTGGGCCGACGGCAAGATCGCGCGGCTGGTCGACAACCAGTCGTCCCGTCTCGGCGAACTCCTCGATCCCGCCGTCGACCGGATCTACATGATCACGGTGCCGCTCGCGTTCGGCTTCGCGGGCATCGTGCCGTGGTGGGTCGTCGTCACCCTCATCGGTCGCGACGCTGTTCTCGCGGCGACGCTGCCGCTGCTGCGCACCCGTGGCCTGACGGCGTTGCCCGTCACCTACATCGGCAAGGGGGCGACGTTCGCGCTCATGTCCGGGTTCCCGCTGATCCTGCTCGGGCAGTGGGATGCGTTGTGGAGCCGCGTGATTCTGGCGTGCGGATGGGCGTTCGTGATCTGGGGTCTCGCGCTCTACCTCTGGTCGGCCGTGCTGTACCTGATCCAGGTGGCCATGGTGATGCGCCGGATGCCGAAGGTGCACCAGCGTGATTGACGACCGTCGGGCACTGGGCGGTTACGACCCCGACGCGGGGCGCAATCAGCACCGGGCCGACGCGCCGACGCTGATACCGGTGCCGTCGCTTCTGCGGTCGCTGTTGTCGGACCACCTCGACCCCGGGTACGCCGCCGCGGCCGCCGAGCGCGACGACGGCGAACGCCCGCGCAACCGGCTGGCCGCAGCAGGCTGGCAGGTGCTCGCCGCGCTGGCGCTCACCACGGTGTTCGCGTTGGCCGTCGGCCAGGCCCAGGCCACCGCACCGGGCGTACGGGAAACCCAGCAGGTGCTCTCGGGCAGCGTGCGGTCGGCCGAGCAGTCGACGGACGCTGCGACCGTCCGACGCGACGCGCTGGCCGCCGAGGTCGATTCCGAACGACGCAGCCGACTGGAGGGCGACGCGCTCGGCAGGAGGCTGCTCGCCGACCTGGACGTGGCGAACTTCTCCGCGGCGGCCACTGCCGTCAGGGGTCCCGGGCTGACGGTCACGATCACCGACCCCGGTGTGTCAAAGGACCTCAGCGATGTGTCCAAGGAACGCATCGAGGGCAGCAGGCAGGTGATCCTGGACCGGGATCTGCAGCTGGTGGTCAACTCGTTGTGGGCCAGTGACGCCGAGGCGATATCGGTGGGCGGGGTGCGCATCGGACCCAATGTGACGATCCGCCAGGCGGGCGGCGGCATTCTCGTGGACAACAAACCGATTTCGAGCCCCTACGAGATCCTGGCGATCGGTCCTCCGCATGCGATGGCCGATGCGTTCGACCGCAGCCCGGGGCTTCAGCGGCTCCGGCTGTTGGAGGCCAGCTACGGGGTGGTGGTCACGGTCAGCGCCACCGACGTTCTGACCGTGCCCGCAGGCTCGGTACGAGATATAAACTACGGCAAGGAAATCGGAGACAGATGATCGGAATCGTCGCCCTTGTCGTCGGTATCGTGCTCGGCCTGGTCTTCCATCCCAGCGTCCCCGAGTTCGTCGAGCCGTATCTCCCGATCGCCGTGGTCGCCGCGCTGGATGCGGTGTTCGGGGGCCTGCGCGCTTACCTGGAGCGGATTTTCGACTCGAAGGTCTTCGTGGTGTCGTTCGTGTTCAACGTCCTCGTCTCCGCGCTCATCGTCTACGTGGGTGATCAACTGGGCGTCGGCACGCAGTTGTCCACCGCGATCATCGTGGTCCTCGGCATCCGGATATTCGGCAACGCGGCGGCCCTGCGCCGCAGACTCTTCGGCGCCTGACCGATGAGCACCAAGGGGGAGCACGAGGCCGACCACCACGGCAGGCACGAGCTGCCGCCCGACGCTCCCGCGCGCACCGGACCCGGGCGGTCGCAGCTCGTGTTCGGCGCCCTGGGCGCACTGCTGTGCGTGCTGCTGGGCGTGGCGATCGTCACCCAGGTGCGACAGAACGAGTCGGGGGACTCGCTGGAGACGGCGCGCCCCGCCGACCTGCTCGTGCTGCTCGACTCGCTGCAGCAGCGGGAGGCGGCGCTGAACACCGAGGTGGCCGATCTGCAGCGCACGCTGGCGTCTCTCGAGGCGTCGGGAAGCAGCGACCAGGCGGCGATCGAGAACGCCAGGTCCCGGCTCGCAGCGCTGTCGATCCTGATCGGCACCGTGGCCGCGACAGGTCCGGGCGTGACGTTGACCATCACCGACGCCGCGCCGGGAGTGGCGCCGGAGACGATGCTCGACGTGATCAACGAGCTGCGTAATGCGGGCGCCGAGGCGATCCAGGTCGAGGGCGGCCCGAGCGATCCACCGGTCTCGGTGCGGGTGGGGGTCGATACCTGGGTGGTCGGCGTCCCCGGCGCGCTCGAGATCGACGGCCAGACTCTCAACCCGCCGTATAGCGTTGTGGCCATTGGCGATCCGCCGACGCTGGCGGCGGCGATGAACATTCCGGGCGGCGCAATGGACAGTGTCGAACGCGTGGGCGGCACGATGGTGGTACAACAGTCCGACCGGGTCGACATCACTGCCTTGCGGCAACCGAAAGCCCGCCAATACGCTCAGCCCGTGAAGTGAGCCCTACCTGCCTTACCTGCGAAGAGGAGCGCCGTGAGCGAAATCCCGCCCGACCTGACCTACACCGCCGAACACGAGTGGGTTCAGCGTGTCGGCGACGACACCGTCAAGGTCGGCATCACCGACTTCGCCCAGTCGTCGCTGGGCGACGTGGTGTTCGTCCAACTGCCTGATGTCGGCACCGAGGTCACCGCGGGGGAGTCGTTCGGGGAGGTCGAGTCGACGAAGTCGGTGTCTGACCTCTACTCGCCGGTCACCGCGAAAGTCGTTGCGGTCAACGGTGATCTGGAGGGCGACCCGCAGCTGGTCAACTCCGACCCCTACGGCGCGGGCTGGCTCGTCGAGCTGCAGGCCGACGCCGACGCGCTCGGCGGCGAGCTCGACGGCCTGCTGACCGCGGACGCCTACCAGGCTCTGGTCACCGAGTGAGATGTTGTTAGGGTGCCAGCGATCGGGTCGACCGCCTGACGCAGGCGACCTCTCCAGGTTGATCCGGCGGGGGTGGACCCAACGTCGACCGCAGCGCGGTACGGTCGACGTGAGACGAATGACGGCTGGAGAGGGGGCCCACAGCGGGCCCGGCCAGATATCGCCACAGCAGCCAGTGAGGAGCAGCGGGTGACGGACAAGGATCAGAGCTCTGGGCCCAACCAGACATCTGACGAACTCACCGTTGAGACGACATCGGTGTTCCGCGCCGACTTCCTCAACGAGTTGGACGCACCACCTGCGTCGGGAGCCGAGGGGGCGGTCTCCGGCGTCGAGGGTCTGCCGGCCGGATCGGCGTTGCTCGTCGTCAAGCGCGGCCCCAACGCGGGCTCGCGCTTCCTGCTGGACCAGCCCACCACGTCGGCGGGGCGACATCCCGACAGCGACATCTTCCTCGACGACGTGACCGTGAGCCGTCGCCACGCGGAGTTCCGGCTGGAGAACTCCGAGTTCCAGGTGGTCGACGTGGGCAGCCTCAACGGCACCTACGTCAATCGGGAACCGGTCGACTCCGCGGTGCTCGCCAACGGCGACGAAGTGCAGATCGGCAAGTTCCGCCTGGTCTTCCTGACCGGCCCCAAGACGGACGACAGCGGCCCGGGCACGTAATCGATGAGCGCGCCCGACACGCCCGCGTTAGCCGGGATGTCGATCGGAGCGGTGCTCGACTCGCTGCGACCGGACTTCCCGGACGTGACCATCTCCAAGATCCGTTTCCTGGAGGCCGAGGGGCTGGTCACGCCGCAGCGGTCGGCGTCGGGTTATCGGCGGTTCACCGCCTACGACTGTGCGCGCCTTCGGTTCATCTTGACCGCGCAGCGCGATCAGTACCTGCCGCTGAAGGTGATCAAGGCGCAGTTGGACGCTCAGCCCGACGGCGAGCTCCCGCAGACCGGGTCGGCCTACGGTGTACCGCGTTTGGTGCCGGTGTCCGGCGAGCCGGCCGACATCGACGCGGCCGTCGCGCCCACCCAGGTGCGGTTGAGCCGCGAAGACCTGCTGTCGCGCTCAGGCGTCGACGACAAGCTGCTGACGTCGTTGATCAAGGAGGGGGTCATCACGACGGGCCCGGCCGGGTTCTTCGACGAACACTCCGTGGTGATCGCCCAGTGTGCCCGCGCACTCGCCGACTACGGAGTGGAGCCGCGCCATCTTCGGGCCTTCCGCTCGGCGGCCGACCGCCAGTCCGACCTGATCTCCCAGATCGCGGGGCCGGTGGTCAAGGCGGGCAAGGCCGGTGCACGCGACCGCGCCGACGATCTCGCCCGCGAGGTCGCCGCGCTCGCCATCACGCTGCACACGTCATTGATCAAGTCGGCCGTGCGCGACGTTCTCGACAGGTGAGGATTAGACTCGTGCTATTGGCTTCAGCGGTGCGGAGGGCAGGCACAGATGGGTGAGGTTCGCGTGGTCGGGATTCGCGTGGAACAGCCGCAGAACCAGCCAGTTCTGCTGCTGCGCGAGTCAAACGGTGACCGGTACCTGCCGATCTGGATCGGCCAGTCGGAGGCCGCGGCGATCGCGCTCGAGCAGCAGGGCGTCGAGCCCGCCCGTCCGCTGACCCACGACCTCATCCGAGATCTCATTGCCGCCCTTGGCCATTCGCTCAAAGAGGTGCGCATCGTCGACCTCCAGGAAGGCACCTTCTACGCCGACCTGATCTTCGATCGCGACATCAAGGTGTCGGCGCGGCCGTCGGACTCGGTGGCCATCGCGCTGCGGGTCGGAGTGCCCATCTACGTGGAAGAAGCGGTACTCGCCGAGGCGGGACTGCTGATCCCCGACGAGAACGACGACGAGGCCACCGGCGCCGTGCGCGAGGACGAGGTGGAGAAGTTCAAGGAGTTCCTGGACAGCGTGTCGCCCGACGATTTCAAGGCCACCTGAGCGGGTTGTCAAGATCACGGATGCGTCTCATCTGACGCTTTCGGCTCGACACGCGGCGCCGGTTTCTCGGAACGAGGATTCGGGCAGCCATACTTTGATGAACGCGACGGGCAGTCAGGGTTCGTCGGGGAGCGTATGCTCGACACACTCGGGCTTTGGCAAACGTGCCGCGGTGCAGGTCACAGGAGCGGGTTCGATCGGCGAGAGGATTCTCAAGTGGTAGACACGCCACGTCAGGAGCAGCTGGATCTATCGTCGAACGACGACGCACCGCAACCGTCGGCACCTGCCCCCAGCGAACCCGTCCAGGCCGGACTCTTCCCCGACGACTCGGTGCCCGACGAGCTCGTCGGCTACCGCGGACCCAGCGCCTGCCAGATCGCGGGCATCACGTACCGGCAGCTGGACTACTGGGCCAGGACCTCACTGGTCGTCCCCTCGATCCGCAGCGCTGCCGGGTCAGGAAGCCAGCGGCTGTACTCGTTCAAGGACATCCTGGTCCTCAAGATCGTCAAGCGCCTGCTCGACACCGGCATCTCGCTGCACAACATCAGGGTCGCTGTCGATCATCTCCGCCAGCGCGGCGTTCGTGATCTTGCCAACATCACGCTGTTCTCCGACGGCACCACGGTCTACGAGTGCACGTCGGCCGAGGAGGTCGTCGACCTGCTGCAGGGCGGTCAGGGCGTGTTCGGTATCGCGGTGTCGGGGGCCATGCGCGAACTGACCGGGGCCATCGCCGACTTCCCGGGTGAACGGGCCGACGGCGGCGAGTCGATCAGCGCCCCCGAGGACGAGCTGGCAAGCCGCCGCAAGCATCGCGACCGCAAGATCGGCTGACTGCACACTCGTCACCGGCTGTCGGTAGAATCGGCAGCGCATCGCCCCTGTGCGGGAGAGATCCGTGACGGCCAGCCACGGACGCCGAAGGAGCAACACCTCTCCGTCAAACTCTCAGGCACCCGGACCGCGCAGGGCCCCGAATGCCTCTGGAGCACCCGTATGACGGTTGACGACTGAGGGGGAGGAAACCTAGCGGGTTTCCTGCTTCGACCTCAGGAGAGACATGTTCTACTCCGATTCCTTCAACAGCGGCGATCAGCCGAACTTCGCCGACCGCCACATCGGCCCGGATGCCGACGCTGTCGCCGTCATGCTCAAGACCATCGGAGTGGGTTCGCTGGACGAACTCGCCGACAAGGCCCTTCCAGCGGGCATCCTCGACGCGTTGTCCGCCGACGGTGTCGCGCCCGGCCTCGAGCAGCTGCCGCATGCGGCCACTGAGGAGCAGGCACTGGCTGAGCTGCGCGCGCTCGCCGACGCGAACACCGTGGCCGTCTCGATGATCGGTCAGGGCTACTACGACACGCTGACGCCGCCGGTGTTGCGGCGCAACATTCTCGAGAACCCGGCGTGGTACACCGCGTACACGCCGTACCAGCCCGAGATCAGCCAGGGCAGGCTCGAGGCGCTGCTGAACTTCCAGACCATGGTCGCCGACCTGACCGGCCTCGCGGTGGCCAACGCGTCCATGCTCGACGAGGGCACCGCCGCGGCAGAGGCGATGACGCTCATGCACCGGGCGGTTCGGAGCAAGGCCAACCGGTTGGCCGTCGACGCCGACCTGTACCGGCAGACCGCCGCCGTGATCGCCACGCGGGCTGAGCCGCTCGGTATCGAGATCGTCACCGCCGACCTTCGTCAGGGTCTGCCCGACGGCGATTTCTTCGGCGTCATCGTCCAACTGCCCGGCGCCGGTGGGGAAGTGGTCGACTGGACCGATCTGGTGAATCAGGCCCACGAGCGTGGAGCGCTGGTCGCGGTCGGTGCCGACCTACTGGCGCTGACGCTGATCACCCCGCCCGGTGAGATCGGCGCCGACGTCGCGTTCGGAAGCACCCAACGCTTCGGTGTGCCAATGGGATTCGGCGGACCGCATGCGGGTTACCTTGCCGTGCAGAGCAAGCAGGCGCGGCAGCTGCCCGGCAGGCTGGTGGGGGTGTCGTTGGACGCCGACGGCTCGCCCGCCTACCGGCTGTCCCTGCAGACCCGCGAGCAGCACATCCGGCGGGACAAGGCGACAAGCAACATCTGTACAGCGCAGGTGCTTCTCGCCGTGATGGCCGCGATGTACGCCAGCTACCACGGCGCCGACGGGCTGACGGGCATCGCCCGCCGCGTGCACGACCGGGCCCGGGCGCTGGCCGCAGGCCTGTCGGCCGCGGGTGTCGAGGTGGTGCACGACCGCTTCTTCGACACCGTGTTGGCACGGGTGCCCGGCCGCGCCGCGCAGGTGCGTGACGACGCGAAGTCGCGCGGCATCAACGTGTGGCTCGTCGACGACGACCACGTCTCGGTGTCGTGCGACGAGGCGACCACACCGGAGCATGTGACGGCTGTGCTCACCGCGTTCGGCGCCGCGCAGGCCGGCGACTTCGGCGAAAACATCGCGACGCGGACGTCGCAGTTCCTGACCCACCCGGCGTTCACCCGGTACCGCACAGAGACCGAGATGATGCGCTACCTGCGATCGCTGGCCGACAAGGACATCGCGTTGGACCGCAGCATGATTCCACTCGGGTCGTGCACCATGAAACTCAACGCGGCTGCAGAGATGGAGCCCATCACCTGGCCGGAGTTCGCCCGCCAGCACCCGTTCGCGCCGCACTCCGACGCGCCGGGCCTGCGCAAGCTGATCGCCGACCTGGAGACCTGGCTGTCGCAACTGACCGGGTACGACGCGGTGTCACTTCAGCCCAACGCCGGATCGCAGGGCGAGTACGCGGGACTGCTGGCGATTCAGGCCTACCACGCCGAGCGCGGCCAACCCGACCGCGACGTCTGCCTGATCCCGTCCAGTGCGCACGGCACCAACGCCGCGTCGGCGGCGCTGGCCGGTATGCGTGTCGTCGTGGTGGCCTGCCGGGCCAACGGCGACGTCGACCTCGACGATCTGCGCGCCAAGGTCACCGAGCACGCAGATCGGTTGTCGGCGTTGATGATCACCTACCCGTCGACACACGGCGTGTACGAACACGACATCGCCGACATCTGCGCGGCCGTGCACGACGTCGGCGGTCAGGTCTATGTCGACGGCGCGAACCTCAATGCGTTGGTCGGGTTGGCGCGGCCGGGGAAGTTCGGCGGCGACGTCAGCCACCTGAACCTGCACAAGACGTTCTGCATCCCACACGGTGGCGGCGGGCCAGGCGTCGGACCCGTCGCCGTGCGTGCGCACCTGCAGCCGTACCTGCCCGGTCATCCGCTGGCCGATGAACTGTCCGACGACCACACGGTGTCGGCGGCGCCCTACGGTTCGGCGTCGATCCTGCCGATCACCTGGGCCTACATCCGGATGATGGGCGGCGACGGACTTCGCGCGGCGTCGCTCACCGCGATCGCCTCGGCGAACTACATCGCCCGCCGCCTCGACGAGTACTACCCGGTTCTCTACACCGGGGAGAACGGCATGGTGGCCCACGAGTGCATCCTCGACCTCCGCGGCATCACCAAATCCACAGGCGTCACCGTCGACGACGTGGCGAAGAGGTTGGCGGACTATGGTTTTCACGCGCCGACGATGAGCTTTCCCGTCGCGGGCACGCTGATGGTCGAGCCCACCGAAAGTGAGAGCCTCGACGAGGTGGACGCGTTCTGCGAGGCGATGATCGCGATCCGCGCCGAGATCGACCAGGTGGGTTCGGGCGCCTGGCCCGCCGAGGACAACCCGCTGCGTAACGCCCCGCACACCGCCGAGAGCCTCCTCGTCGCCGACTGGTCGCATCCCTACAGCCGCGAACAGGCCGCCTATCCGCTGGGCAAGGGCTTCCGACCCAAGGTGTGGCCGCCGGTGCGACGCATCGACGGCGCGTATGGTGATCGCAACCTGATGTGCTCCTGTCCACCGGTGGAGGCGTTCGCCTGATGTCCCGCATCGCTGTCGCGGCCGCAGTGCTGGTGGCCGGCGTGTGCGTGCCGATGGGGCCCGCCTATGCCGATCCCGAACCGCCGCCACCGCCGCCCGGTCCCAAGACCAGCTTCGGCGACGGCACGTACACGGTGGGGACCGACATCGTGCCCGGCGTATATCAGTCCGCCGGGCCGGTCGACGGCGGCGTCTGCTACTGGAAGCGGTCCAACGGCGAGGGCACCGTGGCGAACGCGATGACGAAGAAGCCGCAGACGGTGCAGATCGAAGCGGGCGACACCACGTTCAGATCCAGCGAGTGCCAGGAATGGCAGAAGACCGATGCCGCACCGCCCCCGCCTCCGAGTCCAGTGGACATCATCGGTCAATTGGGCAGCCTGATCGGGGTGGGCGCCGCCCCGGGCGGCAGCTGACGCCCGGGGTCAGAGCTGCCCGAGTCGATGTTCGATGTCACCGACGAGTTCGTTCACCGTGGTCGTGACGTAGAAGTGGTCGCCTTCCACTGTGCGCACCGCAAACTCAGAGGTCGTGAACTCCGACCACGCCGCCACGCTCGTGTAGCTAACCGCGGCATCACTTGCGGCAGCGTAGGCGTAGATGGGACACGCGACCGTGGTTCCCGGGGGACACGAGTACTTGGTGATCGCGCCGTAGTTCCGAAGCGTGCGTAGCACAGTCTCGCCGAACTGCCCTTTCACGAACTGATCATCGGAGCCGGTCATCTGGTTGACGAGTGTCAACAGTTGATCGTCGGACCCTTGGAGTTGCTCGTATCCACCCTGTCCGGGCGCGGGGGAGGCCGAGAGGAACAGCGCCGAGATCGGCGTGCCGCTCGCCTGGAATCTCTGGGCGACTTCAAACGCGATCAGCCCGCCCATGCTGTGCCCGAAAAAGGCCACCGGGGTGTCGGCGCTGTTGTTAGCCGAGAGCATCGTGAACACGTCCGCCGCGAGCGACGGAATGCTCTCGATATCGGGTACGTCGTGCCGATCGGTGCGGCCGGGGTATTGAACCGCAATCCTCTTGATGTCAAGGGAAAACGCACGCGCGAACGGAGCATAGGCGCTCGCGGATCCGCCCGCGTGCGGAAAGATGTACAACGTCCGCACGGAGCTTTTTTCGCGTGATGGCGGGTTCGCCGCGCTTGCTGTCGTCACGTTGTCGTCCTCGGAGGCACTCACCCCGCCATCATCTCCGATGGCTCGGCAGCCGGCCACCGGAACTGCGCAATTGGAGATCGACCGGCATTGCCAAACGCTACGGCCATCGGGATTCCCCGCCGTCCCGGGGAACCGAACCAGTCTTTAAGCGGAGTTGAGCCTCGAAGGCCTGTTCAGACTCGCCTGATTTCACGAGTCCCGCTGTCTTCCAACATGTTCCGGTTATCACGGAAACAGCGGTATGCCGTCACCCGGGGTACCCAGTGGGTTTCAGAGGCCAGGCAATATGGCGTGCAACGCCGGAGCCTTCACTCGCCTCGCAGCAGGGAAGCGCAGCCTATCCTCGCTTCTGCAGCGAACCCGCGGACCTCGTTCGCCTAGATCGGCGTTCAAGATCAAAACGGAAGTGCCACAAGGCCTTTAGTTGCCAACGCAACGTACTCGACATCTGTCCGCCCCGCGTCGTCGCAGCGGCTGCCTCGGCCACCGAGTTCTTGCCGACTGTCCTGCGTCGCGTGAAGATTCGCCCGCGGAACTCGGCGTCGACCGGAGAACGGGATTCTTAAGAAATCGCGGCGTCGCCTCAGCGCAGCCCCGTGTCCGACCGCAACAGCCCCGTTCCGCCCTGGCAACAACGGTGAGCACGACTTTTGGCAATCACCGTTGTCTTCGAGCTACCACCTCACGCGCTGCTTCGGAGCCGAAAGTTAAATTCCGGCAAACGACGTGCGCGAGGATCAACACGAGTGTAAATTTTCGCTGAGGCAAACAGGTGTGTGTGATCTGCACACGTCAGAGGTGGTTGGGACGTATGTAAGCGAACTAACTAGTTTCGCCGGATGGGCTCGGGGAGGGGCCATTGGTGAGGTCAGAGGCGCGAGAGCGCTCGCGGCACCGATATCCCCCTTCGGACATCCAGCTAATTAGTAGTGGACCGGCAGCGGAGTCCCAACCAAGAGGTAGAGGCACAGGAAGGAAGGCGGAGATGGCGGAAGCAACACTCACATCACTGCTACGTGAACGGGCGAGTGAAACTCCGGAGGCCACGGCCTACACGTTCATCGATTACGACGTCGATCCCGAGGGTTTCGCCGAGAGCCTCACCTGGGCGCAACTCGACCGCGCTGCCTCGAGCATCGCCGACGAGCTCAGCACGTGCGGCTCGCGCGGAGACCGTGCGGCCATCGTCGCGCCGCAGGGGATGAGTTACATCGTGTCGTTCTTCGGAGCGATACAGGCTGGCTTCATTGCCGTTCCCCTGTCGATGCCTGCCTTCGGCGTCCATGACGAACGGGTTTCGTCGGTGCTTCGCGATTGCGCACCGTCGGCAATTCTCACGACATCAGCTGCGATGGACGCCGTTACGCCGTATACCTCTGCGCGTCAACATGGTTCGGAGACCGTTGTCATCGACGTCGAGAGTCTGGACCTCGACTCGCCGCGAGCCGTGGATCCCGTTCACATGGCGGCGGACAACACCGCCTACCTGCAGTACACCTCTGGCTCGACCCGATCGCCGGCCGGCGTCGTGATCACCCATCGAAACGTCATCGAGAATGTGCGCCAAGCGCTCTACGACTACTACAACGGACCGATTCCGCGGGACGCCACCTTCATCTCGTGGCTGCCGTTCTATCACGACATGGGCCTCATCAAGGGTGTGTGCGCGCCGCTCGTGAGTGGTCAACCAGCGGTGCTCTTCAGCCCGCTGGCGTTCCTGCAACGCCCGGCACGCTGGATTCAGCTGCTGGCCAAGCAGAACAGATCTCTCACTGCCGCACCGAATTTCGCATTCGAGCTGGCCGCCCGAAGGACGACAGACGACGACATGGCGGGGTTGGATCTCGGTCACGTCGACAGCATCCTCAGCGGCGCCGAACGGGTCCACGCCGCAACGCTGAAACGCTTCACCGATCGGTTCTCGCCCTTCAATCTCGCCGATTCGGTGATTCGCCCGTCGTACGGACTCGCCGAGGCGACGGTGTACGTGGCGTGTTCGGATCACGGGAAGTCCCCGTCGGTGGTGCGCTTCGATTACGAGAAACTGTCCAGCGGGCACGCCAAGCGATGCGAGAACGATGAGCTCGGCAGCACTGATCTCATCGGTCACGGCACCGTTCGAAGCACGACGATGCGCGTCGTCGACCCGGAGTCCGCCACCGAGAATCCGGCGGGCAAAGTCGGTGAGATCTGGGTTCACGGAGCCAATGTCGCCAACGGTTATTGGAAAAAGCCCGAGGAGACCCGCCGGGTATTCGGGGGACGGCTGGTCAACCCCTCACCCGGAACCCCGGACGGCCCATGGCTTCGAACCGGTGATCTCGGCGTCATCTCAGAAGGTGAGCTTTTCATCATCGGGCGCATCAAAGACCTCTTGATCGTTGACGGCACCAACCACTACCCCGACGACATCGAAGCCACGATCCAGGAGATCAGTAAAGGTCGATCCGCGGCGATCTCGATATCAGCCGATCAGACCGAGAGGCTCGTCGCCATCGTCGAGGTCAAGAAGCGAGGCGACTCCGACGAGGAGCACATGGACCGCCTGCGCACGTTGAAACGTGAAATCACCTCCGCCATATCGAATGTCCACCGCCTGCGGGTCGCTGACCTCGTCTTCGTGGAACCCGGTTCTCTGCCGATCACCACCAGCGGGAAAATACGGCGCTCCAGCTGCGCGGATCTTTACCAACGAAACCAGTTCAAGCGCATGGAAATTGGATCATGACTGATATCACCGCAAGCGAAGTCGAGCTCTCCGACTGGTTGGTCGCGAACCTCTGCGAAAGGCTCGTGTGCGAACCCGGCCAGATCGACCTCGAAGCTTCGCTGAAGGATCTCGGGGTCGGCTCACGAGACGCCCTCGAGCTGTCGGGTGAGCTCGCCGAGTTCCTGGGCAGGTCCGTATCGCCTGTCGATTTCTGGCAACACCCGACCATCAACGGACTCGTCGCCTTTCTCACTGCGGTTGAGCAGGAGAATGTCGACACGTCCGCCGATTCGGTGACGACGATCGATAAGCGCCGGTCCCTGGACGAGCCGATCGCAGTCGTCGGCCTCGGTTGCCGATTGCCCGGCGGGATCTCAGCACCCGACGGACTGTGGCAGTTCCTCTGGGACGGGCAATGCTCGGTGGGCGAAGTTCCGCCCGAGCGCTGGCAGCCGTTCGACGACGGCTCCTCGGAGGTAGCCGCCGCCCTCTCCCACACCACCCGGTGGGGCTCATTCCTCGAGAACGTCGACGCGTTCGACGCCGAATTCTTCGAGATCTCGCTTCGCGAAGCGGTCAAGATGGACCCGCAGCAGCGGCTGCTCCTCGAAGTGGCTTGGGAGGCCCTCGAGCACGCCGGGATCCCGGCGAACTCGCTGCGCCGTTCCCAGACCGGCGTGTTCGTCGGAGCGTGCTTCAGCGAGTACGGCTATCTCGGTTCGTCCAACCTGCCGAAAGTCGACGCGTGGAGCAACACCGGCGGCGCACTGAGCATCATCGCCAACCGGCTTTCGTACTTTCTCGATCTTCGGGGTCCGTCGGTCGCGGTTGACACCGCGTGCTCGTCCTCGTTGGTCGCCGTGCATCTCGCATGCCAGAGCCTGCGGCTGGGGGACTCCGAGTTGGCGATCGCCGCCGGCGTGAACCTTTTGTTGTCGCCTGCCGTCTTCCACGGTTTCGACCAGGCGGGCGCACTGTCACCCACGGGCCTGTGCCACGCGTTCGACGCGGACGCCGACGGCTTCGTGCGCGGTGAGGGCTGTGGCGTCGTGGTTCTCAAGCGGCTCAGCGACGCGGTGCGCGACGGTGATCAGGTCTTGGCTGTTGTCCGCGGGTCGGCTATCAACCAGGACGGCCGTTCCAATGGACTGATGGCGCCCAATCCGGCTGCGCAGACCGCCGTGCTCAAGGCCGCCTACTCCCAGGCGGGCGTTCACCCCCATGAGGTGGACTACGTGGAGGCCCACGGCACCGGCACGTTCCTGGGCGATCCGATCGAGGCACGGGCACTTGGCGGCGTACTCGGTCGCGGCCGTCCCGCGGACGCCCCGCTTCTCATCGGTGCTGTGAAGTCGAACCTCGGCCATCTCGAGGCCGCGGCAGGCGTCACCGGCTTCATCAAAGCCGTTCTGTCGGTACAGAAGGGTCAGATTCCGGCGAACCTGCGCTACCAGAACCCGAACCCGCACATCCCGTTCGATCAATTGCGGCTGGAGGTCGTCGCGGCGGATCGGGAGTGGCCCGCCGTCGACCGACCGCGTCGCGCCGGCGTGTCGTCGTTCGGCTTCGGAGGAACGAATGCTCACGTGGTGATCGAACAGGCGCCTGTCGTGACGATGCCTGTGCCACAACACGAGTCGACGGTCACGACGCTCGTGGTCTCAGGCAAGTCCGAACAGCGGATCGCGGCGACGGCGGCGAAGCTGGCGGAGTGGATGGCGACCGACGGGAGCGGTGTGGCTCTCACTGACGTCGCCCACACGCTCAACCACCATCGGGCGCGACATCCGATGTTCGCCACTGTCTGTGCGCGGGATGTCACCCAGGCAATCGCTGGGCTGTCGGCTCTCGCCGCGGGAAAGCAACATGACGGCCTCACGGGTGCACACGACGGCAACTGCGGCACCGGAACCGTATTCGTGTACTCCGGCCAGGGCGCCCACTGGACCGGAATGGGCCGGCAGCTGTTGCTCGACGAGCCGGTGTTCGCCGATGCCGTCGCCGAACTCGAGCCGCTCTTCGTCGAGCACATCGGTTTCTCGCTGAGGGAGATCCTCACCAAGGGGTTGCCGGTCAGCGGCGACGCCGAGGTGCAACCGGTGACCATGGGACTGCAGCTCGCACTCACCGAACTGTGGCGTTCCTATGGCGTGACCCCCGACGCGGTCATCGGACACTCCATGGGCGAGGTCACCGCGGCGGTGGTGGCCGGGGCATTGTCGGTGTCCGACGGACTACGGGTCATCCGCACCAGGTCACAGCTGATGTCACGGCTGGCGGGCCAGGGCGCCGTCGCGCTGCTCACCCTTGACGCCGAGGAAACCGCGGCGCTGATCGCCGGCTACCCCGGCGTGAGTATCGCGGTGTACTCCTCGCCGCGCCAAACGGTGGTGGCAGGGCCGACGGCCCAGGTTGATGCGGTGATCGCAGCGGTCCTCGAGAACGGAAAATTCGCGCGCCGCGTCAACATGGAAGTCGCGTCGCACACCGCACTGATGGATCCCATCCTGACCGAGCTGCGTTCGGCGCTCGCGGATCTCGCACCGATGGCGCCGGCGATTCCCTTCATCTCGACAGTGGCCGCGAACTCGATGACGCCTGTTCTCGACGCCGACTACTGGGTCGCCAACGTGCGTCAACCCGTCCGGTTCAGCCAGGCGATCGCCGACCTCCACACCAACCACGCGATGTTCGTCGAGATCAGTGCGCACCCGATGCTCGCGCAGGCCGTCAGCGAGACACTCGGTGACTCACATCATCACAGCGTTGGCACGCTGCGGCGAGACAGCGACGATTCGTTGAGCTTTCACACGAACCTCAACAGGACACACACGACCCGGCCACCGCACACTCCGCACCCTCAGGGGCCGCATGTGGTGTTGCCGAGCACGCCGTGGGAGCACACCCGACACTGGATGGATTTCACGGCCGTCACCCGTCGCGGCGGAAACAGCAGCGGCACAGATGTTTCCAACGACATGGTGTCGACGACCAGCGTCATCCCCGCCGAGTGGTACTGCGAGATGGCGTGGCCGGCCCAGCCGTTGTCATCCGATCTGAGGTCGCTGTGCGCGTCCTGGCTGGTGATCGGTGACGATGAAATAGCCAGGGGCATCGGCCGCATCGAGGAGCAGACCGCAGAGACGGCTGTGCTGACCGATGACACCGATGAGGTCGAGTTGTCGAATCTCATCGAAGGCAGAGACTTCGTGCTCTACGCCCCCAATACCGCCGCGTCCTTCGAAACGTCGGGCGCTTATCGGCTCTTCAATTCGGCGAGGAAGCTCAGTGCAGCGCTTGCGGGCATGGCGTCGCCGCCCAAGCTGATCATGCTGACCCGGAACGCCCAGCCGATGAACGAGGGGGATCGGGCCAATCCGGCGCATGCCGTGCTGTGGGGGCTTGGCCGCACACTGGCGCTCGAGCACCCAGAAATCTGGCACTCTGTCATCGACATCGACGAATCGGTACCGGCCGCGCTGGCGGCTCGCTACGTGGTGGACGAAACACGCGGCGCCGCAGGCGAAGATCAGATCGTCTACCGCGCCGGAACCCGGCGCGTCGCGCGGCTGCAACGACCGAGGGCGCTGCCGTCCGAGTCGGCAGAGGGGCTCGACAAGGACTGCAGCCACATGGTGGTCGGGGCCACGGGCAACATCGGCCCGCAGCTCATCCAACAGCTCGCGACCATGGGCGCGACGACCGTTGTCGCAGTCTCGCGTAACCCCGGCACACGCCTCGACGCGCTGACCGATTCGCTGGCCGCCCAGGGCACGACCTTGGTCACTGTCGCCGCCGATGCGGCCGATGAAGAATCGATGTCGGCGGTATTCGAACGGTTCGGCGCAGATCTGCCACCGCTGGGTGGGATCTATCTCGCCGCCTTCGGCGGTGGACCGGTCACGCTGTCCGATATGACCGATGAGGACGTCACGGCGATGTTCGCGCCCAAACTGGACGCGCTCGCGGTACTGCACAAACTGTCGCTGTCGACGCCGGTGCGCCAGTTCGTGTTGTTCTCGTCGATCTCCGGCCTGCTGGGTTCACGTTGGCTGTCGCACTATGCGGCCACGACGACGTTCCTCGACACATTCGCCTACGCGCGACGCTCCGCCGGCCTCCCTGCCACGACGATCAACTGGGGCCTGTGGAAGTCGTTGGCCGACAACCAGATGGAGCAAGAGCGACAGATCACCCTGGACTCGGGCCTCGAGCCGATGCCCGACGAAGTGGCGATCCAGGCATTGTGCTCGGCGTTGAGCCCGGCAGCCCCGGTCCGCTCCACCGTCGTCGCTGCCGATTGGACCAGGTTGGCCACCGCCTATCGGACGCGTGCTCGGCTGCACATCGTCGATGACCTGCTGCCGACGGAAAGTGCAGAGGAGAAGGGGAGCGCCCCCTCGACACCCGAGACGGAGTTTCGTCAGGCGCTGCGAGACAGCGAACCTGCACAACGGCACGATCTCCTGGTCGAGCACGTCAGGGCATTGGTCGCCGATGCCATGAGTCTGGCGTCGCCGCAACTCGTCGATCCACTGGCGGGCTTCTTCCAATGCGGCATGGATTCACTGATGAGCGTGACGCTTCAGCGGTCCCTGTCCGACAGCCTCGGCCAGCCGATGCCCGCGTCCGTGGTGTTCGACTATCCGACGGTCGTCGCACTCGCGGACCACCTCGCGACGATCCTGCCTGAGCTGATCGAAGCAGCCGACCAACTGCAGGTCGACGAATACGATGAGTTCACTGAAGATGAACTGCTGCAACAACTTTCGGAGCGAATGAATTGAGTGCGATGGGGGCTGGGGGGTCGGCTGATCGACGGGCGATCATCACCGAGGCGTTGCGCAAGATCGACGATCTCACGGCGCGCCTGGAAGTCGCCGAGAAGGGCGACACCGAGCCGATCGCCGTGGTGGGCAT
>DATEIG010000080.1:0-2096 GCA_035279185.1 Mycobacterium sp. | reverse complement strand
TACTGCTACTCCATGTCGAGCCGTTACAACCTGATCGGCCGCCCCGCAGTGGTGGCCGTGCGCGACGGGCAAGCCCGCCTGATCCTGCGCCGGGAGACGGTCGACGATCTGCTCAGTCTGGAAGTGAGGTAGGCAATGAACGAAAAGCCCGTCGGGGTAGCGGTATTGGGGCTCGGCAACGTCGGCAGCGAGGTCGTCCGCATCATCGAAGAGAGCGCGGAGGACCTGACTGCGCGTATCGGTGCGCCGCTGGTGCTGCGCGGCGTCGGTGTGCGTCGGGTCGCTGACGACCGCGGTGTCCCACGGGACATGCTGACCAGCGACATCGATGAACTCGTCTCCCGCGACGACGTCGACGTCGTCGTCGAGGTGATGGGGCCGGTGGAACCCGCTCGCAAGGCGATCCTGTCGGCCCTGGAGAAGGGCAAGTCGGTGGTGACCGCCAACAAAGCGCTCATGGCGCAGTCCACCGGTGAGCTGGCCCAGGCCGCCGAGCACGCCCACGTCGACCTCTACTTCGAGGCCGCCGTCGCCGGTGCGATCCCGGTGATTCGCCCGCTCACGCAGTCGCTGGCCGGCGACACCGTGCTGCGGGTGGCCGGAATCGTCAACGGCACCACCAATTACATTCTCTCCGAGATGGACAGCACCGGCGCCGACTACTCGTCCGCGCTGGCCGATGCGAGCGCGCTCGGCTACGCCGAAGCCGACCCGACGGCCGACGTCGAGGGCTACGACGCGGCGGCCAAGGCCGCGATCCTGGCGTCCATCGCGTTCCACACCCGTGTCACCGCCGACGACGTCTACCGCGAGGGCATCACGAAGGTGACGTCCGCTGACTTCAAGACCGCGCGCGCACTCGGATGCACCATCAAGCTGCTGTCGATCTGCGAGCGGCTGACCAACGACGAAGGACAGCAACGCATCTCGGCTCGTGTCTACCCGGCCCTGGTACCCCTCACGCATCCTCTGGCGTCGGTCAACGGGGCATTCAACGCGGTGGTGGTCGAGGCGGAGGCGGCCGGACGGTTGATGTTCTACGGGCAGGGTGCGGGCGGAGCGCCGACGGCTTCGGCGGTGATGGGTGATCTGGTGATGGCCGCGCGCAACCGGGTGCAGGGCGGTCGCGGCCCGCGCGAATCGAAGTACGCCAAATTGCCCATCTCGCCGATCGGGTTCATCCCGACCCGTTACTACGTCAGCATGAACGTCGCCGACCGGCCGGGCGTCCTGTCCTCCGTCGCAGCGGAATTCGGCAAGCGCGAGGTCAGCATCGCCGAGGTCAGGCAGGAGGGCGTCGTCGACGAAGGCGGGCAGCGCTGCGGGGCACGGATCGTCGTCGTCACCCACGAGGCGACCGACGCCGCGCTGTCCGACACGGTGGCCGCGCTCGCCGACCTCGACGTGGTGCAGGAAGTGGCCAGCGTGCTTCGACTCGAGGGAACCAGCGAATGAGTGCGACACGCGCAGAGCCCGTGCACAAGCCGTGGCCCGGCCTGATCGCGGCCTACCGCGACCGGTTGCCTGTCGCGGACACCTGGACGCCGATCACGCTGCTGGAGGGCGGCACACCGCTGATCCACGCCAAGCGGCTGTCCGAACGCACCGGCTGCACAGTGCATCTGAAGGTCGAAGGCCTCAACCCGACCGGTTCCTTCAAGGACCGCGGTATGACGGTCGCGGTGACCGAATCACTGGCCCGCGGACAGCAAGCCGTGCTCTGCGCGTCCACCGGGAACACCTCGGCGTCGGCTGCGGCGTACGCCGCTCGAGCGGGAATCACCTGTGCAGTGCTCATTCCGCAGGGCAAGATCGCGATGGGCAAGCTCGCCCAGGCCGTGATGCACGGCGCCAAGATCCTGCAGATCGACGGCAACTTCGACGACTGCCTGGAACTGGCCCGCAAGCTGACCGCCGACTATCCGACCATCGCGCTGGTGAACTCGGTCAACCCGTATCGCATCGAAGGTCAGAAGACCGCGGCGTTCGAGATCGTCGACGCGCTCGGCGTCGCACCCGACGTGCACTCGCTGCCGGTTGGCAACGCGGGCAACATCACCGCGTACTGGAAGGGCTACACCGAGTACCACCGCGAC
>DATEIG010000079.1:0-2667 GCA_035279185.1 Mycobacterium sp. | reverse complement strand
CGGTAGTAGCCGGCCCACATGCCGATGGCCGATCCGACGATGGCCGAGATGACCACCGCGGGGATCGCGACTGACAGCGTGGTGCGACAGGCGACGATCAACCGGGCGAGCATGCTACGGCCCAGCGGGTCGGTGCCCAGGACGTTGGCCCAGCCGTGCGACAGCGTGAACGGCGCCTGGTTGGAGTTGTCGAGGTCGATGTGCGTGGCGAGGTTGCCGACGAGCATCGGGCCGAAGACCGCGGTGAGGAACACGAGCCCGAGGACGACGGCCGCGACGGCGGCGACGCGGTCGTTGACCAGCATGCGGAACCACTTGCTGCTCCCACGCTGCTTCCTTGCCGGCTTACCGACGATCGCCGTCGTCGGTTTGACGGGGACGAGATCGAGTTGGGTGCTCATGTGTTCTGTCTCCCTCAGGCCATGACCGGTTCGCGGACGCGGGCGTCGAGTAGTGCGTAGCAGGCGTCGATGACGATGTTCAGGACGAAGATGCTGACCGCCGTGAGCAGGACCGCGGCCTGCAGGACCGCGAAGTCGCGCTGCAGGATCGCGTCGATCATCAGCTTGCCGATGCCAGGCCAGCCGAAGATCGCTTCGACGACGACCGCGCCGTTGATGAGGCCGACGGCCAGGTCGCCCGCGACAGTGAGCGCCGGCGCGGCGGCGTTGCGCAGCGCGTGGTGGGTGACGACGCGGAAATCGCTGGCGCCCTTGCTGCGGGCCAGGCGGACGTACGGCGCGGAAAGGGCGGAAACCATTGCGCCGCGGACGACTTGGGTGAGCACGCCGAGCGGGCGGATCATGAGCGTGGCGACGGGCAGGATCCAGGACAGGATGCCGCTGTCGACACCCGAGGTGGGCAGTACGCCGAGCAGAACCGCGAACAGCCAGACTCCGGTGATCGCGAACCAGAAGTCGGGGATGCTGGCGGCCGTCATCGACAGCAGGCTGGAGAACCGGTCGGCCAGCGAGTTCGGCCGGTAGGCCGCCCAGCATCCGATGACGACGGCCAGGACCGTGGCCAGAAGCATTGTGGTGATGGCTAATTGGAGGGTGGCGGGGAACGCCCGCAGTGCCATCGCCGACGCGGACTCACCGGTGCGCAGCGACGTGCCGAAGTCGAGGTGGATGACACCCTTGAAGTACTCGACGAGCTGCGTCCACACCGACTGGTCGAACCCGTTGGCGGCGCGGAACGCGTCGCGTTGCTCCTGAGTCGCCGATTCGGGCAGGTACAGGCTCGTCGGGTCACCGGTGAGCCGGGCGATCAGGAACACCCCGAGCAGGACGATGATCAACGGCAGTGCGCTGGTGTACATCCGGCGCCGGACGAAGGGAAACATGGGCTGCCTTCCTTGCTACTGAGCGACCGTCGGGGTGGCGGAGCCCGCGGGCGTCATCTCCGACAGCCGCATCTCGTCGCCGGTGGCGGAATTGGGGGTGTAGGCCACGCGTGCTGACTTGCCGAGGATGCCCTTCATGTGAGCGATGTAGGCCATGCTCATGATCTCCTTGGGCTCTTCGGCGAACAGCTTGGCGAAGGCATCCTGGCGCTGCTGACCGGTGAGTGCCTCGGCGGCGCGGATCTTCGTGTCGAAAGCCGGTGTGCCATAGGAGGCTTGGGCGCCGTCGCTGAGCATGTACTGGTCCATCGTGAAAGCCGCGTCACCGGCCTGGTTGCCGTGCATGATCATCAGCAGGTAGGGGCCCGCACCTTCGGGGAACGGCCGCAGCTGGTACAGCAGCTGGTTGGACGTGTCCATCATCTCGATCTTGACGTTGAGCCCGATGTCGGCGAACTCGCTCTGCAGCACCTCGATGGTCTCGCTGATGTTCGGGAACTGGGCGGTGCGGCCGATGAGGCGGATCTGCCGGTCGACGGGGACGCCGTCGGCTTTGGCCTCGGCGATGAGCTGCTTGGCCTTCTCGGTGTCGTGCGGCCACAGCGGGAGCTGGTCGTTGTATCCGACCACGCCGGACGGGATCAGCTGTGAGGCAGGCTGTCCCAGGCCCCGGAACAGCGCCTTGACGATGCCCTCACGGTTGACGGCGTAGTTGATGGCCTGCCGGACCCGCATGTCGTTGAGCGGGGCCTCGGTCGCCTGCATACGCAGCGCGGTCGTCTCGTTGTTCTGGAACGGAACGCCGAGGTCGCCTGCGCCGTCTTCGGGTCCGAGCGACACCGCGATGTCGGTCTCGTCGTTGGTGAGCATCGCGGCGCGGACGCTGCCCTCGCTGCGCCACTGGTATTCGGCGCGGGCGAAGGCCGGCTTTGTGCCCCAATAGGTGTCGTTGCGCTTCAGGAACAGCTTCTGGCCGAACTCCCAGTCGTCGATCGCATACGGGCCTGTCCCGATCGGCTCGCGAACCTTCTCTGTCATGCTGGTGCCCTGCGGCACGATCTCGACAAACGAAATGCGAAGCGGCAGAATCGGATCAGCCGTCTTGGTGCTCACAAGAAGGGTCGAGTCGTCCGGGGTGGACAGCTCGAGCGGGTCGTCACCGAAGACGTAGCCGTCGACATTGCAGTTCAGGTTGGAGTTGACGGCGCGGTCGATCGAGTAGGCCGCGTCCCTGGCCGTCATCGGCGCTCCGTTGGAGAACGTGACACCGTCGCGGATGTCGAACCGCCATTGCGTCGGCGAGACCTGACGCCACGCGGTGG
>DATEIG010000078.1:0-12867 GCA_035279185.1 Mycobacterium sp. | reverse complement strand
AGGCACACCGTCGCCCGCAAACACCAACGGGCGGTCGGAGCCGCACCCGATCTTCGCGGTGCCCATCGACGACGAAGTGCACGAGCGCAACCGCGGCCTCGACAAGGTGGTCTTCGGCGTCACCGCCGTCATCGCCCTCGGATTCCTGGTGTGGGGCTTTCTCAGCACGTCGACCTTGGCCAGCGCGTCGGGCACGGCGCTCGGCTGGATCATGGACAACACCGGCTGGCTCTTCGCGCTGACCGCATCCGGTTTCGTGGTGTTCGTGCTGTGGCTGGCGCTGGGCAAGTTCGGCAGCATCCCGCTCGGCTGCGACGACGAGGAGCCCGAGTTCAGGACCATCTCGTGGGTGGCGATGATGTTCAGCGCAGGCATGGGCATCGGTCTGATGTTCTTCGGGGTCGCCGAACCGCTCACGCATTACGCGACCCCGCCGCCCGGCACCGGTGCGCCGGGCAACCCTGAAGCGGTGCAGACCGCGATGGCGACGACGCTGTTCCACTGGACCCTGCACCCGTGGGCGATCTACGCGGTGGTCGGGCTGGCCATCGCCTACGGCGTGTACCGGCGCGGCCGCATGCAGCTGATCAGTTCCGCGTTCGAGCCGCTGCTGGGCAAGCGCGCGAACGGCATGGGCGGCAAGGTCATCGACATGCTGGCGATCTTCGCGACGCTGTTCGGCTCGGCCGCGTCGCTGGGGCTCGGCGCGCTGCAGATCCGCAGCGGCCTGCACATCGTCGCGGGGCTGTCCGAGACCGGCAACACCGTGCTCGTCGTCATCATCACGGTGCTCACGGTGGCGTTCGTGCTGTCGGCGGTTTCCGGTGTGGCCCGGGGCATTCAGTGGCTGTCGAACATCAACATGGTGCTGGCGATCATGCTGGCGCTGTTCGTGTTCGTCGTCGGCCCAACGGTTTTCATTCTCAACCTGCTCCCGACATCGCTCGGCAGCTACTTCCAGGACCTCGCGATGATGTCGGCGCGCACGGGTGCGGAGGGCGCCGACGTCGACACGTGGCTGCAGTCGTGGACGATCTTCTACTGGGCGTGGTGGATCTCGTGGACACCCTTCGTCGGCATGTTCATCGCGCGGATCTCCCGCGGCCGCACGATCCGCCAGTTCGTCACCGGCGTTCTGCTGGTGCCGAGTGTGGTGTCGCTGGTCTGGTTCGCGGTGTTCGGTGGCGCGGCGATCAGCGTGCAGCAGGGCGGCGTCGACCTCGCCGGCGAAGGCAGCATCGAGCAGCAGCTGTTCAGCCTTCTCGACCAGTACCCGATCGCGATCATCGCCAGCGTGCTCGTCATGGTGCTGGTGGCGATCTTCTTCGTGTCCGGGGCCGACGCGGCCTCCATCGTCATGGGCTCGCTCTCCGAACGCGGGACGATCAAACCGAGCAGGGGCACGGTCATCTTCTGGGGCGTCGCCATGGGCGCCGTGGCGCTGGTCATGCTGCTCGTGGGCGGGGAGGACGCGCTCACCGGCCTGCAGACGATCACGATCATCGCCGCGCTGCCGTTCGTGCTGGTGATGATCGGGCTGGCGGTCGCGCTGGTCAAGGATCTGCGCAGCGACCCGCTGATGGTGCGGCGCCGCTACGCCGCCGAAGCGGTGGACAGCGCCGTCGTGCACGGCGTCAACGCACACGGTGACGACTTCATGATCTCGGTCGAGAAGGATCCCGACTCGGACCGCTAACCTCGCCTGGTGCGTGTCTATGTGCCTGCGACCCTGGCGATGCTGTCCAAGCTCGTCGCCGAGCGGTCGGTCAGCCCCGTCAACGGCACGGCGTTCGCGGTGACGCCTGCGCTGCGGGAGTCCTACTCCGAGGGCGACGACGACGAACTGGCCGAGGTGGCGCTGCGCGAGGCGGCCCTGGCGTCGGTGCGACTGCTTGCGGGCGCCGCGGACGAGGAGGGGTCGAACCTGCCGGCCCGGCGCGCGGTGTTGGTCGCCGAGGTCGACGATGCGACGCCGCGGCCCGATCTCGACGACGCCGTCGTGCGGCTGTCGGGTCCGCTCGCCTACGACAGGGTGATCGCCGCCTACGTCGACAATGAGGCCGCCGAAGCCGCGGTGCTGGCGGCGATCGAGGCCGTCGACGAGGCGGATCTGGGGGATGAGGATGCGGAGCTGACCGTGGGGGATGCCCAGGACCACGACCTGGCCTGGTACGCCACCCAGGAGCTGCCGTTTCTGCTGGATCTGCTCTGAAACGACTGGATACGGGACCGTAGGTTACGGTACCGTAGGTTAGTCGCGGAACGAGGAGCCAGACAGCAGTGGCGAAGAACACGATCAAGATCTCGGCCAACGTCGCCGATACCGTCCGACCGAAGATCGCCGGAGCCAAAGAGCGTCCGGGTTGGCATGCGCTCCGCACGATCGCCGGCCGCATCACCACCCCTCTCCTGCCTGACGACTACCTCAAGCTCGCCAACCCGTTGTGGTCGGCCCGCGAGCTGCGGGGCCGTGTCCTCGAGGTACGGCAGGAGACCGAAGACTCCGCGACCCTGGTCATCAAGCCCGGCTGGGGTTTCTCGTTCGACTACCAACCCGGCCAGTACGTCGGCATCGGGCTGCTGATGGACGGGCGCTGGCGGTGGCGGTCGTACTCGCTGACGTCGAGCCCCATCAAAGGCGCGCGCATCATCACGATCACTGTGAAGGCGATGCCCGAGGGCTTCCTGTCGACGCACCTCGTCAGCGGGGTGGCGCCGGGCACGATCGTTCGGCTGGCCGCGCCGCAGGGCAATTTCGTGATGCCCGATCCTGCGCCCGCATCGGTCCTCTTCCTCACCGGTGGCTCCGGCATCACCCCGGTGATGTCGATGCTGCGCACCCTGACCCGGCGCGATCAGGTCACCGATATCGTCCATTTGCATTCCGCGCCAACGGAATCGGATCTGCTGTTCGCTGCCGAACTGGCCGAGTTGCAGCGCAGTCACCCCGGCTACCGCCTGCGCACCCGCCTGACGCGCGAGCAGGGTCGGCTCGACCTGTCGCGGCTCGACGACGAGGTGCCGGACTGGCGGGACCGGCAGACGTGGGCCTGCGGCCCGGAGGGCATGCTGTCGGCCGCGGAGCGCGCGTGGTCCGATGCGGGTGTCGGCGCCCGGCTGCATCAGGAACGCTTCGGAGCGTCGCGCGTGGCCGCGCACGGCCAGGGCGGGACGGTTGAGTTCGCGCGGAGCGGGAAGTCCGTGACGGTGGACGGCGCCACGCCGTTGATGGAGGCCGGCGAGGACGCGGGCATCCGGATGCCGTTCGGCTGCCGGATGGGCATCTGCCAGTCCTGTGTCGTCGGGTTGCTCGACGGACACGTCCGGGATCTGCGCACGGGCGTCGAGCACGAACCCGGTAGCCGGGTGCAGACGTGCATCTCCGCGGCGTCCGGCGATTGTGTGCTCGACGCGTGAGGTTTACCGGCTGGTAACCTACGAGTGCGTAGGTTACGGTAGCGTAGGTACGAAGGAAGGAGTTGACCGATGGCAATCACAGACGTTCCAGAATTCGCCCATCTGACCGATGCGGACATCGAGGCGCTCGGCGTCGAGCTGGACGCGATCCGGCAGGACATCGAAGACTCCCGCGGGGAGCGCGACGCGCGCTACATTCGTCGCACCATCGCCGCCCAGCGCGCCCTCGAGGTCGCGGGCAGGCTCATATTGACCGCAAGCTCGAAGCGCTCCGCCTGGTGGGCGGGGACCGTCACGCTCGGCGTCTCCAAGATCATCGAGAACATGGAGATCGGCCACAACGTCATGCACGGTCAGTGGGACTGGATGAACGATCCGGAGATCCACTCGTCGTCGTGGGAGTGGGACATGAGCGGTGCGGCCAAGCACTGGCGGTTCACCCACAACTTCATGCACCACAAGTACACGAACATCCTCGGCATGGACGACGATGTGGGCTACGGCGTCATCCGCGTCACCCGCGACGCGAAGTGGAAGCCGTTCAACCTCTACGGCAATCTCCTGTTCAACACTCTGCTGGCGATCGGCTTCGAGTGGGGTGTCGGACTGCAGCACCTCGAGCTCGGCAAGATCTTCAAGGGTCGCGACGATCGCAAGGCGACCATGGTTCGGGTGCGCGAGTTCGGCGTCAAGGCCGGCCATCAGGTGGCCAAGGACTATGTGGTCTACCCGGCACTGACGTCGCTGTCGCCCGGCGCGACGTTCTCCTCGACGCTGAAGGCCAACGCGGTGGCCAACGTCATCCGCAACGTGTGGGCCAACGCGGTGATCTTCTGCGGCCACTTCCCCGACGGCGCAGAGAAATTCACCAAGACCGACATGGTCGGCGAAACCAAGGGCGAGTGGTATCTGCGCCAGATGCTCGGCAGCGCCAACTTCGACGCGGGCCCGTCGCTGCGCTTCATGAGCGGCAACCTCTCCCACCAGATCGAGCACCACCTGTTTCCGGATCTGCCGAGCAACCGGTACGAGGAGATCGCGGTCCGGGTGCGCGCACTGTGCGACAAGTACGACCTGCCGTACACGACGGGTTCGTTCCTGGTGCAGTACGGCAAGACGTGGCGCACCATCGCCAAGCTGTCGCTACCGGACAAGTTCCTGCGCGACACGGCCGACAACGCGCCCGAGACGCGCAGCGAGCGGATGTTCGACGAGCTGGGTCCGGCCCCGCGCCGCGGCCTCAAGTCGGCCATCGCCGCCGTCCGGCAGCGGCGCCGCGAGAAGAGGGCGGAGCAGCAGACGCCACGCGCGGCCTAGAGAACTGGACCAGCGCGTTACAGTTGACGGGTGGCGCCGCAAGAAGGTCGCGGGTCAGGCAGGCTCGGCAAGTCGAGGCTGACCTCCCGCGGAGCCGCGACCCGCAACCGGATCGTGCTGGCGGCTGCGGAACTCATGCACGTCCAGGGCGTCGCGACCACGACCATCGACGAGGTGCTCGCGGCGAGCGCGACGAGCAAGTCGCAGTTCTATCAACACTTCGACGACAAGTCGGATCTGGTCTACGAAGTCATCACGCTGCGCGCCGACGAGATCCTGTCGTGGCAGCGCCTGCGGCTGGAGAAGGTGGAATCCCTACGCGGACTTCATCAATGGCGTGACGCAATGGTTCAGCGGTGTGTGCTGCGCCGCGGGCTGTGGGGATGCGAACTGGGGTCGCTGGCCGCCGAACTGTCCGACACCGACGACCGGGCGAGGGCGTCGCTCGCCGAGCACTTCGCCGAATGGCGGTCGATCCTCGCCGCTGCGCTCGAGCGGATGCGCGACCACGGCGTGCTGCGCCCAGACATCGACGCCCCCGCGTTGGCGACCGGCCTGCTGGCGGCCGTCGAAGGCGGCTACCTGCTGTCACAGACCGCCCACGACCCCCGGCTGATGCAGACCTCCCTGAACGCTGCGATCGCCCACATCATGTCGTTCGCCCCGGACAACGACGAGCGGGCCAGTCGATGACTGGCCCGCTCGGTTCGCTTGGGTTGGTTGTCGCCTAGCCCGAGTTCTCCCGGTTGCCCGGCACGGCGGTCGGCGCAGCGGGCGCCTTGACGTCCGGCGAGAACGGGTTGGGTCCGTTCGGGTCGAGGCGGGGTGCCTTCTCCGTCGGGTTGGCGGGCGCCGAGGGCGATGTCGTGGTACTTGTTGTCGTGGTTGAGGTTTCGGAAGGAGCCTCTTCCTTCTCGCTACCGCACGCGGTCAGCGCACCCATCGAGATGATGGCGGCGATGCCGAGCGAGGCGGCGACGCGACGGGTCAGCCGGCCTGTCTTCATGATGCAGTCCTGTTCGTAGCTTGGGAACAACCTGAGAGTACGAACTGAACTATATCGTCCAATTGAGCCGCCAGTCAATGGAACTATCTGCGAAAATGAGACCAGATAGTCCAAAGTGTCGAATGTGTCAGCTGGGAATGTAGTCGAACTCGTCCGGGTTCGGACCCCTTCGACCCTTCTCGCCCCGATCCAACTCGGTGAGCGCGTCCATGTCGTCCGGGCTCAGCTCGAAGTCGAAGATCTCAAGGTTCTCCTTGATGCGCTTCGGCGTCACGGACTTGGGGAACACGATGTCACCGCGCTGGATGTGCCACCGCAGCACCACCTGGGCCGGCGACTTACCCGTCGCGTCGGCGACACCCTTGACGACCTGGTCATCGAGCACGGCGCCCTGGGCGATGGGTGACCACGCCTCGGTCGCGATGCCGTGCTTCTTGCCGTAGGCGCGCACCTCTTCGTTACCGAAGTACGGGTGCACCTCGATCTGGTTGACCGCTGGCACGGTCTCGGTCTCCTTCGCCAACCGCTCGAGGTGGGGCACCTGGAAGTTCGAGACGCCGATGCTGCGGGCGCGCCCGTCGCGCTTGAACTCCTCGAGCGTCTGCCACGTCGACACGAAATCGCCGTCGTACAGCGTGGGCAGCGGCCAGTGGATCAAAAACAGGTCCACGTGGTCGAAGCCGAGCTCCGACAACGTCCTGTCGAACGCGCGGCGCGCGTCGTCGGGCTTGTGGAAGCCGTTGTTGAGCTTGCTGGTGATGTACACCTCGCCGCGGTCGATACCCGCGTCGCGGATGCCCTGCCCGACGCCCGCCTCGTTCTGGTACATCTCCGCGGTGTCGATATGGCGATAGCCGAAGTCAAGCGCCTGCTTGACTGCTTCGGCCGTTTCATTCGGGTCGACCTGGAACACCCCGAATCCCAGCTGCGGGATCTTGGTGCCGTCGTTCAGTTCGATCGTGGGTACCTGGCTCACGGTTACATCCTCCTCTGGGGTCAGCCTGCCCTCTACTCGAAATCGTCAAACACCGGGCGCGGGTGATTTATGTCCACCGATCGGGGGACAGGGCGTTCCTCCGACACACCATCCGATTACCGGACAGACGCCGCACCGGATCTCCGGCAGTCTTGAGTCATCACCGGAACACACCGGCAGAACATCCAAAAAGCAAGGAACAGAGGAGAATTCAGATGAACAAGAACACGATCGCCCGCTACATCGCCCTCCCGATCGTCTCGGCAGGCATCTTCGGCGGAGCCGCCCTCGGCCTGGCGGGCATGGCCAGCGCCGCGACGAACGCGCCGACAGGCCCGGGCTACTCCTACGCCCCCGGCGTCAAGGCCCACCCGGCCCCCGCCGCCAAGCCGGGCTTCCACAACCACAAGGGCATTGCGCACGTCAACGCCCTCACCGGCCACTGATCCCGACACCGAAAAGCCCTCCCCGAAACGGGGAGGGCTTTGTCGTATCGAAGGCTTTGTCGTATCGAGGTTGGCCCCCGTTGATCCGGGTATGTGAGCGCCATGGGATTCCCCAAGCAACAGCAGAAGCCACCAGGCGTCCAGTCGGCGATGGACCCGGTTCCCGACTGCGGCGAGAAGAGCTATCAGGGTTCGGGTCGACTGCGCGGTAAACGCGCCATCATCACCGGCGGCGACAGCGGTATCGGGCGCGCGGTGGCGATCGCGTATGCGCGCGAAGGCGCCGACGTGCTGATCGCCTATCTCAGCGAGGACTCCGACGCTAAGGAGGTCGCCCAGCTCGTCGAGGACGCGGGGCAGCGCTGTGTGTTGGTTCCCGGTGACCTCTCCGACCCTGCGCACTGCAGGGAGGTGGTGGACCGCGCCGCCAAGGAGTTCGGCGGAATCGACATCCTGGTGAGCAACGCCGCCTACCAGATGACCCATGAGAGCCTCGACGAGATCAGCGACGAGGAATGGGACTACACCTTCCGGCTGAACGTCGGCGCCTTCTTCTACCTCATGAAGGCGGCGCTCCCGCACATGGGCGAAGGCGCTTCGGTGATCGGCAGCTCCTCGGTCAACTCCGATATGCCGTCGCCGACGCTGGCGCCCTACGCGGCGACCAAGGCGGCGATCGCGAACTTCTCCGCCAGCCTCGCACAGTTGTTGGGGGAAAAGGGAATCCGCGTCAACAGCGTGGCGCCGGGGCCCATCTGGACGCCGCTGATCCCGGCGACGATGCCGGAGGACAAGGTCGCGTCGTTCGGCGAGAACACGCCGCTGGGGCGCGCCGGTCAGCCCGTGGAACTGGCGCCGGTGTACGTGATGCTGGCGTCCGATGAGGGCAGCTACGTCTCGGGTGCCCGCGTGGCCGTCACGGGCGGCAGGCCGGTCCTCTAGCCTTCCCGCAGCGCCGAGAGCAGCCGCCGTGCCGCCGCCACCCGGTCGGCGGCGGGTCCCGTCAGTGAGTCGAGTGCGCACTCCGGGTCGGCGGGCGGCCCGAGATGGCCGCAACCGCGGGGACAGTCCGCGATGGCCTCCGCAAGGTCGGAGAACGCCAGCAGCACGTCGTCGGGCGCGATGTGGGCGAGCCCGAACGACCGGATGCCGGGTGTGTCGATGACCCACCCCGACCCGTCGAGGGGCAACGCCACCGACTGCGTCGACGTGTGACGCCCCTTTCCGACACCCGACACCTCGCCGATCGCCCTGTCCGCGTCGGGCACCAGGCGGTTCACCAGCGTGGACTTCCCGACTCCGGAGTGGCCGAGCAGCACGGTCACCTTGCCGGTCAGCAGCGGTGCGACGACGTCGAGCGGATCGTCGCGGCCCGCGGTAGCCACCGTCAGGTCGAGGTCGGCGAACTGGGCCGCAAAGGGCTCGGCGGGGGCCAGGTCGGTCTTGGTCAGGCACAGAATCGGCGTGAGCCCTCCCGCGTACGCCGCGATCAGCGCCCGCTCGACCAGCCCGGTGCGGGGCGGGGGGTCGGCCAGCGCGACCACGATCAGCAGCTGGTCGGCGTTGGCGACCACGACCCGCTCGGTCGGATCGGTGTCGTCGGCGGTGCGGCGCAACACCGTTCGGCGTTCGCCGCGACGCACGATGCGGGCCAGCGTGTCGGGCCTGCCGGACAGGTCGCCGACGACGTCCACGTCGTCTCCGACCACGATCGGGGTGCGGCCCAGTTCCCGCGCGCGCATCGCGGTCACCCGGCGCGCGGGGTCGCGGCCGAGCGCACATCCCCAGCGTCCGCGGTCGACCGCCACCACCATCGCTTCCTCGGCGTCGGCATGGTCGGGTCGGGTCTTGGTGCGCGGCCGCGAACCCCGGCCGGGTCGGATCCGGACGTCTGACTCGTCGTACTGCCTGCTCATGCCTCGGGCATGGTCGGTTGGCCCGCCAGCATCTCGGACCACATCTCGGGAAATTCCGGCAGCGTCTTCGACGTGGTGGCGATGTCCTCCACCTCGACGCCGGCCACCCGAAGCCCGACGATCGCACCCGCGGTCGCCATCCGGTGGTCGGCGTAGGACCGCCACAGCCCGCCGTGCATCGGCTTCGCGGTGATGACGAGGCCGTCGGGGACCTCCTCGCACTGTCCGCCGAGCCCGTTGATCTCGGCGGAAAGCGCCGCGAGCCGGTCGGTCTCATGGCCGCGCAGGTGGGCGATGCCGGTGAGGTGTGACGCAGACCCGGGCGTGGCCAGCGCGGCGAGGGCGGCCACCGCGGGCGCCAACTCGCCGACGTCGTGGAGGTCGACCTGGAATCCGTCGTAGGCCTTGGTGCCCTGCACTTCGAGGTACGAATTGCCGTGCCGCACAAGCGAACCCATCTTCTCCAGAATGGAGAGGATGGTGTCGGCGGGTTGGATGCTCGCGGTCGGCCAGCCCGCGATGCGCACGATTCCGCCGCTGACGACCGCGGCGGCGAGGAACGGCACCGCGTTCGACAGGTCGGGCTCGATCACCCAATCGCGGGCCGCGATGGGGCCGGGGGAGACGCGCCACCGATTGGGTTCGGTGTCGTCGACGTCCACGCCCACGTTGCGCAGCATCGCCACCGTCATCGCCACGTGCGGCGCCGAGGGCACCGAGTCGCCGGTGTGCACGATCGTCAGCCCGTCGGTGAAGGTCGCGCCCGACAGCAGCAGTCCCGAGACGAACTGCGACGACGCCGACGCGTCGATCTCCGCTGTTCCGCCCGCAACCGAGCCGCTCCCGCGCACCGAGAAAGGCAGGGCGTTTCCGTCGATGTCCACGCCGACTCCACGCAGCCCGTCGAGCAGCGGCGCGATCGGGCGGGAGCGTGCCTGTTCGTCGCCGTCGAACACGACCGTCTCGGTGGACAGCGCGGCCACCGGGGGGACGAAGCGCAGCACGGTGCCCGCGAGCCCGCAGTCGACGGTGGCTCCCTCAGCGGGCGCGATCGCGCCGCTGATCGTCAGCTCGGTGTCGTCGCCGTCGACGGTGACCCCGAGTGTGCGCAGCGCACCGATCATCAGGTCGGTGTCGCGGCTGCGCAGCGCGCCGCTGATCGTCGACGTGCCGTTGGCGGTGGCCAGCGCGGCGAGCACCAGCGCCCTGTTGGTCAGCGACTTCGACCCGGGGACGGTCACCGTGGCGTGCACGGGACCCGCTGTCGTCGGTGCAGGCCACACGTCTTTGTGCTCTCCCCCTACCCCTCGGGGGGGAGGTGCCCCCCCACGTGCGCGGTTGCTCACCGTCCCCATCCTGCCCTGTCGGTCTTTTCTGCCACCATGGGATGTATGTGCGGGCGATTCGCGGTGACCACCGATCCGGCGCTGCTGGCCGAGAAAATCCAGGCCATCGACGAGAGCGTGGCCGCCACCAAGGGCAAGGACGCGGGCGGGCCGAACTACAACGTCGCGCCGACGACGACGATCAGCACCGTGGTCAAGCGGCACACGGAACCCGATGACGAGTCGACGCGCCGGATCCGTTCGATGCGGTGGGGCCTCGTGCCGCCGTGGGCCAAGGAGTCCGAAGACGGCACCCCCGACACCAAGGGGCCGCTGTTGATCAACGCCCGCTCTGAGAAGGTCACCAGCTCGCCCGCGTTCCGCAATTCCGCCAAGAGCAAGCGCTGTCTGGTGCCGATGGACGGCTGGTACGAGTGGCGCGGCGAAAAAGGCAGCAAGACGCCCTTCTACATGTACGGCGGCGACGGCGAGCCGCTGTTCATGGCGGGGTTGTGGTCGACGTGGCGGCCGAAGGGCGCGCCGAAGGACAGCGCGCCGCTGTTGAGCGCCACGATCATCACCACCGACGCCGCGGGCCCGCTCGCCGAGATCCACGACCGGATGCCGCTGACGATCAGCGTCGCCGACTGGGACCGGTGGCTCGACCCGGACGCGCCGATCGACGAGGGACTGCTGCGTGGCCACGGCGATCTGGACCGCATCGAGATCCGTGAGGTCTCACGGCTGGTGAACAGCGTCCGCAACAACGGACCCGAGTTGATCGAGCCCGCCGAGCCGCAGGCCGAGCAGGCCACTCTGCTGTAGGCGTCATCGACGCAGGGCTGTCACCACCACGTACGGGGCCTCGAACGCGACGACGCCGTCGGACCCCACATGGGCACGCATCGCATCCTCGAAGGCGGCCCGCAGTTTTGCCCGGTTCGTCTCGTCGAGGTTCCCGAGAAGCGAAACATGCAGCGGCGACTCGTATTCGATCAGGTACATCGCATCGTCGACGCTGCCCAGTCGCCACGGGGACATGCCCGTTGTGATCTCGACCTCGTCGAAATCGGCCGCGAGCCGCCCGTGGATCGTGTCCGCCTCACCCCACTGGTCGGGGCCCTGCGCAGACTCCGGCGGCGGCCCGAAGACGGACACGATCGGCTTGAAGAAAGGGGTTTCGAGGTCGGGCACCCACGCCGAGAAGCCCAGGACGCCGCCGGGTTTGAGTAGCCGGGCGATCTCGCTGACCTGACGCGCGGGCTCCACGAAGATGATGCCCATGTTCGACACCACAGCATCGAAAGATGCTGCAGGCAAACCTGTTTCGGCCGCGTCTCCAGTAACCCAGTCGATCGTCACACCCGCTGTCTGCGCCTTGTTCTCGGCGATCGCGATCAAGTCGGGGGTGATGTCGACGCCGGTGACGCGCGCGCCTCCGGCGGCCGCCGCCAGCGCGGCGCTTCCGGTGCCGCACGCCAAATCGGCGATGGCTGCCCCGCGCAACGGGACCCGCCGGTTGACGGTGTCGACGACCTCGTCGGCAATTGCTGCGATCCGATCGCCGATCGCGTCGTAACGGCCCGATGACCACGTTGCGGGAGAAGACATGAGGGGAATGTAACCGTGAAACGATGTCGAGGTGGATCAGATGGGCGGGTTCCCGATCACCGCGCCTGACCTCCCGCGCCCGGTGACCTTCGACCAGTTCTGGGCCGATCTGACCTTCCTGCACTGGCCGGTGCGTCCGGATTCCGTCGCGCATCTGTACCCGCCCGGCGCGTGGCCCGACGTCTTCGACGGCGTGACGTACGTCGGCCTGATCCCGTTCACGATGCGGCGCACGTCGGTGGGCGCGGGGCTGCCGCTGCCGTACTTCGGCACCTTCGACGAAACCAACGTGCGGTTGTACTCGACCGACGCGGCAGGCCGCCACGGTGTGCTGTTCCGGTCGCTGGAAACCGCGCGGCTCGCGGTGGTGCCTGTCGTGCGCCTGGCGATGGGTGTGCCCTACACGTGGGCGCGGATGCGCGTCGACCGGTCGGGCGACCGGATCCGCTACGAGAGCAGGCGTCGATGGCCGCGGCGCGGGCTGCGCAGCCGGATGACGGTACGCATCGGTGCCGAGGTCGAGCCGACCCCGCTCGAGGTGTGGCTGACCGCGCGGTGGGGTGCCCACACCCGCAAGGCGGGCCGGACGTGGTGGATGCCCAATGAGCACGAGACCTGGCCCCTGCGTGCGGCCGAGATCCTCGAAGTGGAGGACGACCTGGTTGCGGCCGCAGGGGTGGAACCGGCCGGTGACGCGATGCGGGCCCTGTTCTCGCCGGGGGTGCATGCGCGATTCGGCCGTCCGGTGCAGGTCACTTTGTAAAACGAGCAGACGTCGTGCCCCTTCCGGAGGACGCTTTCGATCATGACCGATCTGCACACCAAGCCGCAGCTCACCACCATCGAAGTGCGC
>DATEIG010000077.1:0-3463 GCA_035279185.1 Mycobacterium sp. | reverse complement strand
CCGCTCGCCGCGCTCCCCGAGGGCACCGACTTCGGGCTGGCGCAGCTGGCCGCCGCAGCGCAACGCGGACTCCCGTCGCGCTAGTGGCGTCGGTTGCGCCGCCATATCGTCGTGGACAGCACGGTGGCGAAGGCGCACCATGCCGGGTATGCGGCGAGGGGGAACGCGCGCGCACCGCGCACCGCAACGGAACGACGGGTCAGGTCGGCGCTGCTGACCGCGAGTGCCGCCGCCGCCACCGACGAGATCCCCAACCAGTGCCGGTTGAAGAACAGCCATGTCCAACTCGCGTTGAGCACGAGGTTCGCCGCCAGCGCCGCGGCATAGGCGTTCGCCTCGTCACGCCGCCCGCTGTCGCGAAGGGTGTCCACCGTGTCGGCCGATACGACGGCGATGTCGGCGTAGAGCATCGGCCACACGATGCCGAAGGCCCTGTCCGGCGGCTGGAAGGTGGGCTTCTCCAGGCGGTCGAACCACCGCGACCGGACCGCCGTGCGGCTCGCGAGTCCACCGACGGCCGCGGCGGTCGCCACCGAGGCTGCTGTGATTCCGAGAGTGCTGATGCGCACGGGCGGTTCCTCTCCTCAGTCCCGGCCTGCGGCCGCGCCGCCTCTGCCGAGGTACGTCGATTCCAGCATCAGATCGGGGACCACCGAGCCGTACTCGCCGCGTGTCTTGTGCTCGACGGTGCGCCAGGCGATGCCCTCCTGTCGGCGCATGAAGGCCCGGTACTCCGGCGCACCGGGGACCCTGACGTTGTCGGCCACCACGATCGCTCCGCGGCGCAGCCACCCGCGACGCTCGATGGCGCTCAGATCGCTCTCGTAGGCATCCTTGTCGTGGTCGAGGAACACGAAGTCGAGCGCTTCGGGGCCGAAACCGTGTTCGGCGGCCAGACGATCCAACGTCGCTCCGCCGTCGCCGATCGTCCCGACGATGCACACCACCCTGTCCGACACCCCGGCATGGGCCCAGATTGCTCGGGCGTTCTCGGCGTTGGCTTCCGACAGTTCGACCGAGTACACCGCCGCCGTGGGTGCTGCGGCGGCAATCCTCAAAGCGCCGTAGCCACAGTAGGTTCCGAGCTCGAGCACCAGGCGGGGGTCGGCACGGCGTACCGCGTCGTCGAGCAGACGCCCTTTGTGGTCACCGACATTGACCAGAAACGACTCGGTGTAGGCGAAGCGGTCGATGGCCGCGATCACGTCGCCGATGTCGCCCTGCCGAGCGTTCGCGAGCACGTAACGCACGGCGGCCGCCTCCCGCCCGTCGCCGATCTGACCGGTTTTGGTCAGGTTCTTCATGCCCGCGGCCATTCGCCAGAACGACCACCGCAGCATCGGAATACGCTCACCCAGCTTCATAAGCACGACCTTTCAACAACGGGCTCTCGCCCAGACGGCGCACCACCCGCAGCCTAATCGCGTACCGCGGCACGGCGGCGACGCCGCGGGGAATGGACCGCGCCGAGCGGGTCCCGACGGGTTCGAGCTCGACGCTGGTCATGATGAGGCCGAGCGCGATCGCCAGCTCCTGCGCCGCGAAAGCCGCTCCGGGACAGCGGCGGTGGCCGTAGCCGAACGGCGAGAACTCGGAAGGCGACGGCTTGGCGTCGATGAACCGCCACGGATCGAACCGGGACGGATCGGTGTACACGTGCGGGTCGGCGTGCAACGCGGGCAACGCGATACCGATCACGTCACCGGCCCGTCTTTCGATGTCCCACGGCCTGGCGTCCTTCTTGAGCTGACGCACGACGATGGACACCGTCGGGTGCAGGCGCAGCGTCTCGTTGATCACCGCGCCGAGGAACGGCGCGCGCGACAACGCTTCGAGCGACGGGGCCGCCGCCAGCTCCTCGCTCAACGCCGAGGCGACCCGCTCGTCGTTGTGGATGTGGTAGAGCGCCCACCCCAGCGTCGTGGCCGACGTCTCATGGCCGCTGACCAGAAGCGTCCTCAGCTGCTGCAGGACTTCCTCGTCGTCACGGCTGCCCTCGTCGTCGGACAGCAGAACGGCAAGCACATCCTCCCGGCCCGCGCTGCCGTCGGCCCGCCGCCGGGCGATCTGCTCCCGCAGGAGCCTGTCGAGGGCGACGCGTTGCTCCGAGAAACGCCGCCACGGCCCGAGACCCAGTGGCGCTCGCCGCAGCGCCGGGAAGAACATGAAAGGGGCGATGTAGTTACGCATCATCGCCTTGACGACGCGGACATACTCGCGGCACAGCCGGTCGTCGTCGATGCCGAAGACGGCCCGCACGATGATCTGCAGCGTGATCGATTGCGCGACATCGCGGGCGTCGATGACGTCGCCCGGCTTCCACTCGTCGATCTCGCGCGTAACCGCGCCCGCCATCAGATCGGTGTGCCGCCGGATCGCCTCGCCGTGCAGCGCGGGCAGAAACCGCGCCCGCTCGGCTTTGTGTGGCTGGCCGTCGAGCAGAATGATCGAGCCGCGGCCGACCACCGGTTCGATGGGGTTGGGCATGGGCGGCGTGAAGATCGACGTCGGCATCTTCAGGAACTCGCGGACGTCGTCGCGGTGTGCGGCGAAGAGTACTTCTCCCATGCCCGGGATCGGCATCGCGAAAGCCTTGCCGGCCCTGGCCCGCCGCCGGAAGTACGCCTCGGCGTCGTACCAGGCGCCGATGCGGTGCGGCAGCTTGAACCTCGGCCCGACCGATGACCGCGGCGTGCGGTGCCCGCTCACCATGACGACCCTCGAATGCCCGCGGCGCGAACGGCATCGAGCACCGCGAGGGAGGCCGCCCTGTCGCCGACGGTGACGCGCACCGCGTCGTCGCCGACCGCGCGCACGGTCAGCCCCGCGGCGCGGAAGACCTCCGGCCACGACCGACCGCGGCCCCCCAGGTAGACGAAGTTGGCGTGGGAATGCGCGCTCCACACACCGAGGGCTTGAAGACGCTTTCGCAGGAACACCCTCTCCGCGGTGATCTCCGCAATGCGGTGCGCCAGTTGTGTTTCCGCGGCTATCGACGCCTGCACGGCCGCAAGGCTCAGGCTCGTCGTCTGAAACGGCAGGTGCTGATCCCAGATGCGCGAGGCAACCGCCGGTGCGCAGACGGCATAGCCGATACGCAGCCCGGCGAGACCGTAGGCCTTCGAGAATGTCCGTAGCACAACAACATTGGGGTGGCGCTCCACGATTGCGCGGGCGTCGAGCCGCTGTGAGGGTGACACGAAATCGACGTATGCCTCGTCGAGGATGACCAGGGTGTCCGATGACAGCCGGCGCAGCCAGGCCGTGACGTCGTCACGCGTATCGATGGTTCCCGTTGGATTGTGCGGCCTGCACAACACGACGACCCGCGCTTCGGCCGCCGACTCGGCCATCCCGTCGAGGTCATGACAGCCGTGCTCGTCGAGCGGCACGAGCGCGGGCCGAAGGCCGGCGAGACGGATGACGATCGGATACCCGTCGAACGTCGGCCTCGCGGTGACGA
>DATEIG010000076.1:0-5851 GCA_035279185.1 Mycobacterium sp. | reverse complement strand
GACGCCATGCTTTCCCAGCTCGCCGAATGGCAGGAGGAGTTGGCGGAACTCGTGGCGCCCGACGCCACGCCGCGAATCGGTGCGGACGGCACGGACACCCAGCGGGTGTACCTGTCCCACGCCTTCGACATCGGCGCGTTCAACCCGTGTTTTCCCGCCTACGAGTTCGATCGCATCGATGCCGAGACGGCGGAGGGCCGGGTGACGTTTCCTGTGGTGTACGAGGGCCCTCCCGGCCTGGTGCACGGCGGCTTCCTCGCTGTGTTCTTCGATTGCGTGATCCAGCACCAGAACTGCGCGACCGAACTGTCGGGCAAGACGCGCTCGCTGAACGTGAAGTTCCGGCGGCCGACCCCCATCCTCACCGAGTTGCGGTTCACCATCGAACGCGTGCAGGTCGACAAGGGGGTGACCTCGACGGCGAGGCTGTCGATCGACGATGAGGTCCTGTGCATCGGTGAAGCCACGACGCTCGCGTTGTCCCCTGACAAACTCACGGGCTTCGACTTCGGTAGGCGACGGGCCTGAACCCATGGAACTGCAAGGGATTCGCCAGCCGCGTGTGGCCGAGATCGTCGCGGCGCGATTGCGCGACGAGATCCTGTCGGGCCGGCTCGAGGAACTGCCGTCGCAGGAGAGCCTCCTTCAGCGGTTCTCCGTCAGTCCGCCCGCGCTCCGCGAGGCGATTCACATCTTGGAGGCCGACGGCCTGATCTCCGTTCGACGCGGCAACGTCGGGGGAGCGGTGGTTCACGTACCGTCGGCGGCGCGGACCGCGCACACCATCAGCATGGCGCTTCAGACCCGCGACTCCACGCCCGCCGACGTCAGTGAGGCGCTGCTTCACCTCGAACCCATCTGTGCGGGCATGTGTGCCGCGCGCCAGGATCGGATGTCGGAGGTCGTGCCGTATCTGCAGGCCGAGATCGACCGGCAGACAGCGCAGTTCGACGACGTATCGGCCTATGTGCCGAACGCCAGGCGTTTCCACGAGGCGCTGGTGTCGCGCTGTGGTAACGAGCCGATGATCCTGCTGATCGGTGCTTTGGAGCTGATCTGGTCGGCGCACGAGTCGTCGGTGTGGAGCGATGACGACGTCAATGACAAGACGATGCGCGCTGCCCTTCGTGACCATCAGCGGTTGTTGGACGCGATCGTCGACGGCAACGCCTCGCGTGCGGTGCGACTGGCCCAGGACCATCTCGCGGCGGCGCGGCGCAACACCTTGGCTGCCGGTGGCCAGAGAACCATTGAGGCGAAACTGATTTCGAGGAGTCACTGACATGACGGCATCAACCGATGATCGCGTGCTGTTCGACGTCGAGCCCGACAAGCGAATCGCCACCATCACGTTCAACAACCCCAAGCGGCGCAACTCCTACGACGCGGCGATGCGAGAGGCTGTCGCGCGGTGTCTGGACCAGGTCGCCGAGGACGACGACATCACGGTCGTGCTGTTGCGCGGCGCCGACGGGGTGTTCAGCACCGGCGCCGACATGAACAACGCGTACGGCTGGTACGGGGATCGCGCCAACGAGGAGAAGAAGAGCAGGCCCAGCCAGCGCAGGCGCCTGACCGTCGACCGCAGGACATTCGGCTTCTACCACAACCTGATGGGCTTCCCGAAGGTCACCGTCGGCGAGATCAGCGGCTATGCGCTCGGCGGAGGCTTCGAGATCGCCTTGATGACCGACATCTCCGTCGTCGGCCGAGACACCAAGATCGGGATGCCCGCCACCCGCTTCCTCGGGCCCGCACTGGGCAGCCTGCACATGTTCTTCCACCGCCTCGGCCCGGTGCTCGCGCGCCGGCTGCTCCTGACAGGCGACATCATCACCGCGGGCGACGTCGAGCACCTCGGGGTCTTCACCGACACCTGTGACCGGGAAAAGGTCGCCGCCAGGGCGCGCTACTGGGCGGAAAAGGCCGCGAAGATGCCCGCCGACGGTGTTGTCATCGCCAAGGAGGCGTTCCGGCTCGTCGAGCAGACCCAGGCCTATCAGGGTGAGGAAGTGGCGAGCTACCTGTTCCACGCCTACGGCACGAACCTGCAGTTCTCCGAGGGCGAGTTCAACTTCGTCAAGACGCGAGCCGCGCACGGGACCAAGGAGGCGTTCCGCCTGCGTGAGGAACATTTCCACGTGCCCGAGCCGGAGTGAGGCCGATCACATACTGGCCGCAATACATTATCTGCTACTTTTGTAACGTCGTTAACGCCAAAAGCTGAGGTCATAAACCATGGGCACACCTGTCATCGTCGGCGCCGCCAGGACAGCGATCGGCCGGTCCTTCAAGGGCACGCTGGTCAACACCCCGCCGGAAACCCTGATCACCACGGTGCTACCCGAAGTGGTCCGCAGGTCGGGTGTGAACCCCGCAGACTTCGACGACATCATCTTCGCCGAATCGCACTACGGAGGCGGCGATCTGGCCCGCTATGCGGCGACCGCCACCGGCATGGATCAGGTGCCTGGCCAGTCGGTCAATCGGCACTGCGCCGGCAGCCTCACCGCGATCGGCAACGCTGCCGCACAGATCGGCTCCGGCATGGAGCGCGCGCTGGTGGCCGGCGGCGTGCAGTCGCTGTCGATGACGCCGCTGACCAACTGGCGCATCCCCGGCCCCGAGCTGAAATTCGAAGAGCGATGGATGCCGCCGACGCACGTCGAGACGCCGGACGCACCGGCGAAGGACATGTCGATCACGGTCGGGTGGAACACCGCGCAGTCGGTCGGCATCACGCGCGAGGAGATGGACGCGTGGGCGGCGCGGTCGCACCAGCGGGCCATCGCCGCGATCGACGCGGGCAAATTCGTCGACGAGATCATCCCACTGAAAGTGACCCAGTTCGACGGCAGCGTCGTCGACTTCAGCGTCGACGAGCACCCCCGCCGCGACACCACCGTCGAGAAGCTCGCCGGTCTCAAGGTGCTGCACCCGGAGATCGAGGGCTTTTCGATCACTGCGGGCAACAGCAGCGGAACCAACGATGCCGCGGCGGCGGTGGCGCTGGTCGACAGTGACTATGCCGACGCCGAGAAGCTGACGAAGATGGCGACCGTGAGAGCCTGGGCCGCAGCCGGTGTCGCGCCGCGCGACTGCGGGCTCGGTGCGGTGAAGGTGATCGGCAAGGTGCTCGATCGCGCCGGCCTCAAGCCGTCCGACGTCGCGCTGTGGGAGATCAATGAGGCCTTCGCCTCGGTGCCGATCGCCGCGTGCAAGGAGTACGGCCTCGACGAGGAACTGGTCAACTTCTCCGGAAGTGGCTGCAGCCTGGGCCATCCCATCGCGGCCTCGGGTGCGCGCATGGTCACCACGCTGGTCTACGAACTGCAGCGGCGCGGTGGCGGTATCGGTGTCGCCGCGATGTGTGCGGGCGGCGGCCAGGGCGGCGCCGTCGTCGTCGAGGTCTAGCTACTTCTTGCGCGCGGGCGGCTTCTTGGAGGCCGTCTCGATCTGACGTTCGGCGCGGTCGAGGATGCACTCGAGTCCGTACTCGAAGTTGAAATCGTCTGCCGCGCCGACGCGGTGGCCCTTCGCGGTCGCCTGTGCCAGCAGTGGTGCAGTCGCCGCGTCCACCACCATCGTCTCCTCGAAGTCACCCGCGGCGTCGCCGGCCCGGTTCTTGTCGTAGAGCCGTTGCAGGACAACGGATCCCCGCACATGTAATGATACGGCGGAGTAGGTGTCGAAGGCGTCCTCGGGCGACAGTCCGGCCTCGGCGAGGCTCTCGATCGCCTTCTCCACCTCGGCTACGCCGACCTTCGCGGCGCGGGGGCTCAGCGCCGATCGGATGAGGATCAGGTCGCACAGAATCGGATTGGACAGGAACGTCTTTCGCATGGTGCGCGCGTGGTTGGCCAACGTCTCGCGCCAGTCCTTGGCCTCGACGTACGGCGTCGCGAAGACATACTGCTTGAGCGCGCGGTCGGTCATCGCGTTGAGGAGATCGTCCTTCTTGCGGAAGTACCAGTAGATGCTCGTCACCCCGACGCCGAGGTGCTTGCCCAACAGCGGCATGCTGAGGTTGTCGATACCCACGTCCTCGGCCAGCTCGAAGGCGCCCTTGATGATGTCGTCGGGATTGATGGACCCACGTTCGCGTCGCTGACGCTTCTCCGTGGTTGCCTGCTTGGCCACCGGGGCCACCTCCGTTCCGTCCTTCTACTGTAAGTCCTATAGTAAGCTTTTCCAGCAGAATCGGCTCGACCCCAGGGGTGGAGGCGCCGTGGATCTCGGACTGGACAGTGCCACCGCGGTGGCCGTCGACGGCGGCAGCGACTCCACGTGAGGAGGCGGCATGGCGACTGCACGTGAGGCCCGAGACTGGGCACGCACAACGCTGCGTGGAATCGGCAACAGCCTCTACACGCCGTTCTGCGGCACGGACGGCGACGACATCGACTGGGACGCGTATCGCACGCTGGTGCGCTATTGCGTCGGCGAGTTGAACCACCCGATGTTGTGGTGCACCAGCGGCATCGCGGAGTTCTGGGCGCTGACGATGGACGAGCGAAAGCAGTTGCTGGAGGTCGCGATCGAGGAGGGCCGCCGCGCCGATCCCGATGTCGTCGTGCAGGCGTGTACCGCAGCGACGGCGGCCAAGGACTGCCTCGAGTTGACGCAGCACGCGCAGGAGGCGGGCGCCGACATCGTCTACATCCAGACGCCGATGATGGAGGCACACGGCGGCGAAGGTGTGCTGAAGTTCTTCCGCTACATCGCCGACCGGACGGATATCGCTCTGGGGATGTTCAATTCGCCGTCATCGGGTTATGTGCTGACTCCTGCGGAAGGTGCGCGCATCTACGACGAGATTCCCGCTGTCTGCGCGACGAAGGAGGGTGCCTTCCGGCCGTCGAGCAGCCGCATGCTGCACGAGCTCGCACCCGACCTGACGATCTGGGAATGCGACCTGACCGTCTACCGTGCGGGCTGGCTGAGGGCGGGGATCGTCGGGCCGGCGCAGTTGGGCACGTCGGGATACCTCTACGAAACCCCCTCCCATCGCATCGCTTCCGAGTACTGGGAACTGATCTGGGACGACCGGCTCGTCGAGGCGATGGACTACGCGGAGAAATCGGGGATCGATCAGTTCACCATCGACATGGGCAGATGGTTCACCTGCTATCCGGGCAGACCCGACTACTTCACGCACTGGGGCGGGGCGTTCAAGTACGCGGCGTCGGTGCTGGGTCTGCCCATCGGCGACTACCCGCATTCGCGGCCCCCGCAGGCGGCGTTCCCCGCCGAGGGGAAAGCGCAAATCGATGCAGCGTATCGGCGGTACGGGCTGACCTCCAGCTGAGGCATTCAGCACATGCAGAAGACGCTACCGAAAGGTGTACAGTAAGTGCCGTGAGTGCTGACGATCCGGTCCTCTACGAACTCAGGGACACCGGTGTCGCTCTGCTGACCCTCAACCGGCCCGAGCGGATGAACGGCTGGGGCGGCGGGCTGGCGGCGAAGTTCTACGCGCTGCTGGACGAGGCCGACGCCGACCCGGGCGTGCGCGCGATCGTCATCACCGGCGCGGGCCGCGCGTTTTGCGCGGGCGCCGACATGGGGGACCTCTCCTCGATCGGGAACGCCGACACCGACGGCGAGACCGACGTCAGCACCCTGGTGGGCGAACGCCATCCGCACTATGTGGCGACGCTCCGAAAGCCCGTCATCGCCGCGATCAACGGAGCCTGCGCAGGCATCGGCTTGACGCAGGCGCTGATGTGCGATGTGCGATTCGCGGCCGCGGGTGCGAAGTTGACCACGTCGTTCGCGCGTCGCGGCCTGATCGCCGAGTACGGCATCAGCTGGATTCTCCCGCGGGTCGTCGGCTGGGGCGTGGCGATGG
>DATEIG010000075.1:0-2940 GCA_035279185.1 Mycobacterium sp. | reverse complement strand
CGCGGGCACATAGCCGCGGCGCGGCACCTGAACCAGCACCGGGTGGCCCGCCGCGAGCGACGTGCGCGCGGCGTGAAGCGCCATGGACGGCAACCGCGCGGTGTGTGCCGCCGGATCGCGCTCCTGGGCGAACCCGCTGTCCTCCAGTGCGATCACCCGCGGGGCCCGCGACCGCACCAGGGGCCGCGCCGCCAGCAGGTCGTGCGCCCACCGGCTGCGCACCATCGCCTGCGCCTCGGCGGTGCGCGAGTAGCCGCCGATGATTGCCGCGCAACGCAATTGATGCGCCCGCAGCATCCCCACTTCGCGCGCGTGCGGATACGGTGCGCGGGGTTCGGACAGCGTGTCGTCGCCGTCGTCCCACACCAACACCAGCCCGAGGTCGGCGACGGGAGCGAACACCGCGCTGCGTGTTCCGATGACCACGCGCGCCGACCCGCGCAGCACCGTCAGCCACCGCCGGTAGCGCTGCGACGGGCCGAGGCCGGCCGACAGCGCCACGACGCGACTCTCGTCGACGAGCCGCACCGCGGCCGCGTGCAGCGTGTCGACATCGCGCTGATCGGGCACGATCGCCAACACCCCGCGACCCGCTGCGACGGTGGCGGCCGCCACCTCGGCGAGCCGGTCGGCCCACCGCTCGCCAGGCAGGGCCTGCCAGACCGCCCGCGCCGCACGCCCGTCCCGGATAGCGGCGAAAAATTGCTCACCCCTGTTGTATTCGGCCCATTGGGCTGTCTCGACCGGCGCGACCGTCATCGGCTCGAGTTCGGCCGCCGGCTGCTTCTCGACGTTCGCATGCCGCGGCGGGATCGCCAGCCGAAGCACGTCGGCCCTTGTCCCGGCGTAGCGGGCCGCGACGGCGTCGATGAGCCTGCGCACCTCGGGGGTCAGCACACGTTCCGGCGAGACCACCCGGTCCAGCCAGCCGAGCTTGCCGACATGATCGGTCTCCGAACGCCTTTCGAGGATGAAGCCGTCGACGAGGCGGCCGTTGAAGCGCACCCGGACCCGGACGCCCGGCTGCGCGTCGTCGGATTGCTCGGCGGCCACGAGGTAGTCGAAGTCGCGATCGAGGTGCGGTACCGACAGCATCGGCAGCACCCGTGCGATCGGCTCGTGCTCCGCTGAACTCTTCATGCGCCTCGTGTCGGCGCGGTGTTGCTCACACCTACCGTCTAGCAGACGGATCCGACGTCCGGCCGAAGAAGAAGCCCGCCGTGATCAACATCAGCGAGGTGGCGTAGGCCCACCAGATCGGCACGGCGAGAGCTTCGGAGGCCAGGACGAACTTGTTGATCCCGATCATCGCGTCCGACACTGCGAAGCACACCGCCCCGAGGGCGGTCCACGGGGTCGGCAGCCTGGCCAGCAGCGCTGCGCACACCATCGCGCCGAGCACCGCGATGTACACGGTGACCGGGACAGCCATGCCCTCGGCGATCAGCGCGGGCCAGAACCAGACCAGCAGCGCGATACAGGCTGCGATCACCACCGCGGCGGCGGCCAGCCGCGGCGCCGACCGTTCACACAGGGGAAGCAGCGCGGCCAGGAAGCACAGATGGGCGACGAGGAACGCGGCGAGACCCAGCACGAACGACGGTTCCCACCACGGCATCGCCAGCAGGAAGTCGCCCGCCGCCGAGCCGATCAGCGCGCCGAGCAGCCAGCGGCGCTCCCTGGCCACAGGGTGAGTGAACGCCGCTGCGGCCAGCAGGACCGCCGGTGTCGCCTTCACCGCGGGCTGCAGCCAGAACCGGCCGGTGAGGTCGGCACCCGACGGAAGGCCCGCCGCCGTCGCGATCAGGAACACCCCGTATGCCGCCGCGACGAGCACGGCGGCCAGCCACAGCGTGCGTGTCCTGCGGTGCGGGTTGGTGACCGACGAGAAGCCGGCGAGCCCGGCACCGGTGGAGGCCATTGCCTGAAGGTACTAAACGGCTTCGGGAGTCGTCGATATTGCACTTAGGGTCGTGCCATCGCCGCGGCCGCAGCCCTCGGCGCAATGATCAGGCGGTGTAGAACGGATGTACGCCCAGAGGAAAGGTATCCATGACAGCGCCCGATCACGACACCGTCATCGTCGGTGCGGGATTCTCGGGGATCGGTATCGCGATCCTGCTCGACAAAGCGGGCATGGGCGACTATCTGATGATCGAGGCGGCCGACGGCTGCGGCGGAACATGGCATTGGAACACCTATCCCGGTATCGCCGTTGACATTCCATCATTCTCCTACCAGTTCTCGTTCGAGCAGAGCGCCGAGTGGAGTCGGACGTATGCTCCCGGCCGCGAACTCAAGGCCTACGCCGAACACTGCGTCGACAAGTACGGACTCCGCCCCAAGATCCGCTTCAACACCAAGGTGATCGGCGCGGCGTTCGACGATGATGCCGCCCTCTGGCGCATCGAGACGGACGACGGCGACACCCTCACCGCGCGGTTCCTCGTGAATGCGGGCGGCGTGCTCACGACACCGCAGATGCCCGACATCGAGGGCGTCGACTCGTTCGGCGGGCTCACGATGCACACCGCACGCTGGGACCACAGCCAGGACCTCACGGGCAAGCGCGTCGCGGTCATCGGCACGGGCGCCTCGGCGGTGCAGGTGATCCCCGAGATCGCCCCGATCGTCGACCATTTGACGGTCTTCCAGCGCACGCCGATCTGGTGTTTTCCCAAAGCGGACGTGCCGCTGTCCCCCATCGCCCGACAGGCGATGCGCCTGCCGGGCGGCAAGGCGATCCAACGTCTGCTGAGCCAGGCCTACGTCGAGCTGACGTTTCCCCTTGCGGCGCAGTACTTCACGGTCAACCCGATGGCCAAACGCGCGCCGGAGCTGGGCAAGGCCTTCCTTCGCAAGGAGGTCAAGGACCCCGTCGTGCGGGACAAGCTGACGCCGCGCTACGCGGTCGGATGCAAACGGCCCGGCTTCCACAAC
>DATEIG010000074.1:0-8700 GCA_035279185.1 Mycobacterium sp. | reverse complement strand
GGTGGATGGATCAAACAGGCACGCGCCGTGCGCGGTCCGACGGCGGCCAGACGTACGGAAGATCGTCGGGCACGTCGGGAAAGAAGCGGCGGTAGTGCTCGGGGTCCTTACGCACCAACGCCGACCGGCCGCCTTCGTCAGATCGTCGACCAGGGTCGCGGCGCAGGTGTCGGCCTTGCCGGTCTCGCACCACACGGCGCACACCTGCAGGCCGTACCGGACGAGCGCCTCCTCGTATCCCGCCCACATCGCCGCGGCCGGATGGTGGCGCCACCCGTAGTTCGCGACGGAGAGCGCACGCAGCACCTGGATGGTCTCGACGCGCTGCTTGCCCAGCCGCCGCACATCGAGCACTCTCGCCGAGTCGGTGAACCCCGTGTACGGGAGGAAGGTCTGCATCGGAGAAAACGGGTACCCGCCGACGGGTAGTGTCACTCAACCTCGCCGCAGTCGGATAGGAGCAACCATGGACCTTGCGGGCGTCGGTATCTGGAGCCACCAGCTCCGCTACGGCGATCGAGCCGAATCTGCCGACGCGGCAGCTGAATTGGAGGAGCTCGGCTACACGGCGCTGTGGATACCCGATGTCGGCCGCACACCGGTGCTGGACTCGGTTGACCACCTGCTGTCCGCAACGAGCGACGTCGTGATCGCGACGGGAATCCTCAACCTCTGGATGAACGACCCCGCCGATGTCGCCGCGTCCTACGCGTCGCTGCGCGAGGCCCACGGCAACCGCTTTTTGATGGGCATCGGCGTCAGCCATGCCCCGCTGATCGACGCAACGACCGAGCCCGGGCGTTATCGCAAGCCGCTCGCCGCGACGGCCGCGTTCCTCGATGCCCTCGACACTGCCGAAGAGCCCGTGCCCGCGGACGTGAGAGTGCTCGCGGCGCTCGGGCCCAAGATGCTTCGTCTCGCCGCGGATCGGTCCCGTGGCGCGCACCCCTATCTCGTCACGCCCGAGCACACCCGCCGGGCCCGCGAGGAGTTGGGCGACGGTCCGCTTCTGCTGCCCGAGCAGACGGTGATCCTGACCGACGACCCCGGCGAGGCGCGAGACATCGGAACCCGGTGGCTCCGAAACTATCTCGCGATGCCGAACTACAGGAACAACCTGCTGAGGCTCGGTTTCTCGGCCGACGACGTGACGTCGGTGAGCGCGAACCTCCTCGACGCGGTCATCGCATGGGGTGATGAGGCCGCGGTGCTCGACAGGGTGAACGAACACCTGTCGGCCGGCGCGGACCACGTCTGCGTGCAGGTTCTCACCGCGAACCCGAACGACTACCCGCGAGAGCAGTGGCAGCGTATTGCCGCCGCGCTACGCTGACCCGTCATTCCGTCCTCGTCAGCACCTCGCGCACCAACTCCACATCGGTGTGCGGGTGCAGGAACGCGAACCGCCCGACCGTCTCCCCCTCCCATTTGGTCGGCGGGATGAAGGCGACCTGGTCGGAGTGCAGACGCTGCGCCCACGCGTCGTAGTCCTCCGGCTTCCAGCCGAGCCTTCGGAAGAGCACCACCCCGAGGTCCGGTTCGCGGATCAACTCCAAATGCGGTGCCGCCTCGATGAATTCAGCGGTCCGACGGGCCAGTGCGACGGCGACCTCGATGGCGTCGCGGTACGCCTCGATGCCGTTCACCGCCAGCGAGAACCACAGCGGAAGCCCTCGTGCCCGTCTCGTCAGATGGTAGGCGTAGTCCGACGGATTCCACTCGCCGTCGGAGGTGTGGATGACGTCGAGATACGACGCGTCCTGGGTATGGGTGGCGCGGGCGAGTTCCGGCTCGCGGTAGAGGAGCGCACAGCAGTCGAACGGGGTGAACAACCATTTGTGCGGATCGAGGATGAACGAGTCGGCCTGTTCCAGCCCGGCGTATTTGGGACGCAGTGACCGCGCGAAGATCCCCGAGCCGCCGTACGCGCCGTCGACGTGGAACCACCAGCCGCGTTCTGACGCCAGCGCACCGACGCCGGCCAGGTCGTCGATGATCCCCGCATTGGTGGTGCCCGACGTGCACACCACAGCAGCGATGTTCGCGGCATCGGCAGGCACGGTGTCGCGCACGGTCTGCGCGGTCAGCCGGTGATCCGGCGTGTCGACCACCAGGGCGTCCATTTCGAGCAGTCCCAGCGTGTTGGTGATCGACGAGTGCGCGTCGCGGCCCACCACAACCCGCAGACGCCCGGTGGCTCCCCGCCGCCGTGCGGTCTCGCGCGCCGTCGCCAGGGCCGACAGGTTGCCCGCCGAGCCACCCGATACGAAGCAGCCGCCCGAGGTGGTCGGCAGGCCCGCCTCGTTGGCGATCACCCGCAACACGCTGTTCTCCGCGGCGATCGCACCGGATGCCTCGAGCCATGAGATGCCCTGGATCGATGCGCAGGACACCAGCATGTCGAACAGCAGGCTCGCCTTCGTCGGTGCCGCCGGGATGAAGCCGAGGAACCGCGGGCTGTCGGCCGAGATGACGCTCGGCGCGATCACGGAGGTGTAGACCCCGAGCACCTCATCGGGTTGCCGCGGCGTATCGCGGATCAGGCCGTCGAGCCGAGCGTTCAGCTCGTCGGCGGGCAGCACCCCCTTGTCGAGCGGCACGGGGTCCATCCGCAGCCGGTTCTCGGCGTACGCCAGTACGGAGCGCACCATCTGCTCGGTGTTCTGGTCGACCTCGTGCACGGCTGCTCACCTCTACTTGATCGGCACCACCACTGGTGGTGAGTTGTAACCGGCGACCCGCACCCAGTTGGCGCTCGAGTGGTCGGTGGGAACGACGCCGCGCAGTTCGACCGTGTCGCCCGGGAAGACCGTCACGTAGTTGTCGCTGTACTCGATCGGCAGGATCTCGTCCCCGTCGCGGTCATCGAGGATCTCGGCGCGCTCGAAGAACGCCACATGCGGGGTCGGGTTGCGCAGGTGGATGGTCACACCGTTCTCACCGTCGGCATCGGTCCGCTGCGCGCTGACCTCCAGCGGCACCCGAGGCATCCAGTTCAGCGCGGTCATGTTGGCCCAACTCACCTGTCTCAGTTCGAACGCCCAGTCGTTCGTCGGATCACCGAGATCGTCCCGCTGTTGCGACTGCCAGTAGGTGTTTTCGGCAAGAACGGCCCCCTCGTCGTCGATCACCTCACTGCGGACGAAGAACACGCTCGAGTCACGGGCCACCCTGGGCAGCGTCATCGCCGCGACGCTCCCACCCGAGGCCACACTGAGCCGGTCGGTGGTGCGGTCCTCGCGCACATCGCCCTGCAGGTCGTAGACGCGCACACGCACGCGCAGGTCTGACCTGTCGTCGGGGGTCTGGTTGACCAGTGTCACGTTGGCTTTCGTGTGGTCACCTGTGGCGTACGAGTCGAACACCGCGGAGATCGGACGCAGACCCTTCTTCGCGCCGTAATAGGCACCACCCGGGCGCAGGTAGTAGTCGAAGATGTTGCCGAAGAACGACGGCCAGTGGTTGTTCAGCATCCAGTAGATCGTCATCTTGTGACTCGCCCACCCGTTGGCGGCGAACACCTCGAACTGAGCTCGCGTCGACTCGTAATGCGCCAGTTGGGCTTTGCGGGTGAACTCTTCGGCGTCGTCGGAGGGGCCGTATCGCCGGTCGACCGCGCGTTTGATGCTCTGGAGGGTGGCGTTCTTCGGATTCGACCCGGCGTGGAAGTACCACGTGTCGTTGATCGGCCACAGCTTGTCGGGCGGGATGAACTTCTTCAGGCTCGCGAACGGCGGGATGTGCTCGTTGTCGCCCTGTTCTGCGGTCGAGCCGCGGGTCGCGCCGTATCGGCCGCTGAACCAGTAGCCGGGCGGTCGCCAGCTGTACGGGCCGGCCATGTGAATCCCGTCCCAGTCCCGCTCCCCTGTCGCATCGCGCGCCAGCGAGGAGACGGTGTCCACGGTCGCGTTCTGCCAGTGCGAATCGTCAAGCACGGCATGGTAATCGGCAAGGACATCCGGTGGCGGCTTACCGTCGCTGCCGTTGGCCCAGAGAAATACCGACGGGTGTGAGCGCAACATCAGGATCTGTGACCGCAGGCTCTCGGTGGCCACTTCGCGGTCTTCGTCGTCCCACTGTGACCATTTCTCCCACTGGTTGCAGCACATCCAGCCGAACATCAGCGGGATGCCGAGTTCGTCTGCCTTCTCGACGATGTGCTCACCCGGGAACTTGCCCTCCAGCCGAATCATGTTGAGCCCGAGGTCTTTGACGTAGCGCAGGATCGCGTCTTCGCGCTCCGGGGAGTATGCGAAGAGAAGGTCGGGTGTATAGGCGGCGCCCCTGACCAAGAGGTCGCGGCCGTTGACGGTCAGATAGAAGTTGCCGCCCTTGCCGAGGTCGGGGAAGTCGCCGTCGTCGTCGCGGTGCTGCGACACGGTGCGGACACCGAAGCGGAGGTCGGAGGAATCCGACAGCTCTCCGAAATGCCTGAACTCCAGATGCAGGTCGTAGAGGTTCGGTTCGCCGAGTGTGTACGGCCACCACAGGTCGGGCTTCGTGACGGTCAGCGCCTCGAAATCGTCGGGGCTGAAGGTCACCTCGCGCTGCTCGCCGGGCAGCAGTGTCACCGCCTGCTCGACGTCGACGCTCGGCTTGCCCCGTCGTGAAATCGTTGCCTTCAGCACGCCGCGGAGCTGGCGGGCCGAGTAGTTGCGCACGGATGAGTGGATCGTCAGACGAGCCGAATCGGTGCGCGGCAAAGGCAATTCGGTGTTGACGACCGAAGGCCCGAGCGCGACCTCTCCGGACATCTTGAGAGAAACCGGCTTCCAGATGCCCGCATTGCGATCGGAGACAAAGGAATTCCCGCGGTCGGGGTTCTTCCCGGGGCCTTGGTAGCCCAGGTAGTTCCAGTTGATCCAGTCCCACCAGCTGTCCGCCAACTCCACGCCGTCGATGTCCTGCAGCGCGCGTTCGGGCGTCACCTTGATCGCGAGGGTGTTCGACCCGCCCGGCCGTAGCCACCGCCCCACATCGAGTTCGTGGGCGTTGTGCATGCCGACGATCTGGGTGCTGTCCGCGACAAGGCGGCCGTTGAGCCACACCTCGGCGCGATAGTTGACGCCCGGCAGCTGCAACAGGTACGTGGAGTGGCCCGCGGGCGCGGTGAACGTCGTGCGGTACCACCAGTCCTGCTTGTAAAGGTCTTGCGGAACCTCGTCGAGCAGGTTCTTGCCGTAGTACAGGTCGGGGTAGGTGCCGTCGTCCTGCAGCACCTGAAGGACGGTTGCGGGCATCCGGCGGATCGTGTGCCAGCCCTCGGTCGCCCGATAGTCCGCCCGGGAGAGCGCGGCACCGTCGGTACCCAGTCGGGTGGCCGATGCGAGCTGCCAGCCGTCGGCGAGTTCGATCGTTTCAGGTGGCTGCTGCGGTGGAGCGAAGGTGGCGAACGACGCCGTGGAGCCCAGCAGCAGCACGACGATGACGAGTACGGAGAGGATGGTGCGCCGCCGCGTCGATATGGCCGTCTCCTCCCGATGGTGGTTGATCAAGAACCGTAGTCTCGATTCATGATGGTCGAGCCCTCGGGTCGGGTCGCCGAAATCGCCGCGAGCCCGCGAGGTCGGACGGTGGGCGCGTTCTTCGACCTGGACGGCACACTGGTCTCCGGATTCACGGCGACGGCGCACGCCGGTGACCGGATCCGTCGCAGGCAGGCGCGCATCGGCGAGGTTCTCGGGGTGATGGAGGCGTCGATCCGGTATCGACTCGGACGGATGCAGTTCGAGCGGCTCATCGTGCGGGCCGCCGGCTACCTGAAGGGCGAATCGCTCGCCGAACTCGACGACCTCGGCGAGCGGCTGTTCGTCAGCCACATCGCGTCCCGGGTCTACCCGCTCATGCGCGAGGTGGTGGCGGCACACCAGGCGCGTGGCCACACCGTGGTGTTGTGCTCGTCGGCGCTGACGATCCACGCCGCACCGGTCGCACGGGCCCTCGGAATCGCCACGCTGCTGTGCAATCACTTCGAGGTCGACGGCGACGGGCTGCTGACGGGCGACATTGAGAGGCCGATCATCTGGGGTGTCCGCAAAGCCGATGCGGCACAGCGGTTCTGCCAGGACAACGGCGTCGACTTGCAGCGCAGCTACTTCTACGCCGACGGTGACGAGGACGTGGCGTTGATGTCGGTGGTCGGCAACCCCCGGCCGGTGAATCCGCGCGCCGGACTCGCGGCGGCCGCGGCGGCCAACGGCTGGCCGGTGCTACGCGTCGCGGTTGCGGGCCGCAAGGCGCGATCGGGGTGACCGGCGTCGCCGAGGGGCTGCTGCTCGCCTGCGGCGGCTTCCTGCTGGCGGTGCTGTGGATGGACTTGATCTTCGACAGCCAGGTCCGCACTGCCCCCGCCGGCCAGTTGCCTGCGCCGGTGCTGTCGTCGATCGCCGCGTACTACCGCCGAGCGACGACCACGTCGCGACCGATGAGCCGATTGATCGCGACGGTGATGGTGGTCCTCCTCGGTGCGTTGGTGTTCCAGGGCGTGACCGGGGACGACCCGATGTGGCTGACGGCCGCCTCGGCTCTGCTTGCGGCCGCTCCCATCGCGCTCGCAGGCATCAGGACCGTGCCGAACGCGGTCCGTCTCGGCCGATCACGCGACGACGCCCTCGAGCAGTCGCGGCTCGTCCGGTCGATCTACCGGGACCACGTCGTGTGCTTCGTGTCGATCATGCTGTTCCTCGTGCTCCGCCTGTCGGCGGTTTGGTGACCACGCTCACGGGCAATTACTGAGCCGTTCCGGGGGCATCCCGGCCATTTTCGTTCGGAGAAACGCGGCACGACAATGACTGCACGACGCCTGATCCTGATAGCCGGTGCGGCCGTTCTGATCGCCGGTGTGATCGCGCTGCTCGTTCCGGTGTCGATCACCGGCAACGGCAAGTCCATCGGATGTGGCAACGCCATCGCCGCCGACACGTCTGAGGCGGAGGCGGCCAACGGGCAGACCGTCGCGGGTGTGCCGATCCTCAACGAGATCGTGCCGCACACCGACTACGTGGCGGAGTGCCAGCAGGCCGTGTCGAGCCGCCGGTCGTGGTCCATCCCGCTCGCCGTCGTCGGCCTCCTTGTTGTTGCAGGCTCGTTTGTGGCTCCTCGATCGCGCGCTGTTTCGTAAATCACACTTCCGGGCAGTCCTAGAACCACATCGGGATCCACTAACCCAAAGGGGGCGCACGGTGTCGAGCGATCAGCAGCAGGCAGAGCAGCAGGACAGCGACGAGCAGGACACGCAGCAACAGGACGACCGGCCGCACTCCGAGAAGCCCGAGGTCAACGAGGAGCACCAGGAGAAGGCCAAGGAGATGCGGAAGGAGTACGTCGAGAAACGCCCCACGGTGATCATGCCGGGCAGCGGGGGCACGGTGGCGGGTACGGCCGTCAACGAGTGGCTCGACGACGACGGCAACCCGAAGTTCGGAGACAAATCGGACAAAGCCGACGACACGTCGGAGGGCGATGACGCCGAGCACGGCCGCACGAACGAGAAGTCGTATGAAGAGTCTCTCGAGGACGACAAGGAACGAAACGAGCGGATCCGGAAGGCGTACGACGAGGCGAAGGGCGACGAGGCGAAGGGCGACGAGGCGCAGAACGACGCGTCGGACGACGACGCGAAGGCCGACGCGAGCAAGGACGAGTCCGACGACGACGAGGCAAGGGCCGACGCGAACAAGGACAAGGCCGACAAGCACGGCTGACCGGCCGCAGCGGTCTCCGCAGGCCTGCTTGATCTCCTCGGGCGGGTGCGTACTAAACTAGAACACGTTTCAGTTCGCCCCTTCGCGCCCCAAGGAGTTGGCATGCACACGGCCATCTGCGACGACCTCGACATCGAGTTCCCGATCTTCGCCTTCACGCACTGCCGCGACGTGGTGGTCGCGGTCAGCAAGGCCGGCGGCTTCGGCGTGCTGGGCGCTGTCGGCTTCACCCCGGAGCAGTTGGAGATCGAACTGAACTGGATCGACGAGAACATCGGCGACCACTCCTACGGCGTCGACATCGTCATCCCGAACAAGTACGAAGGCATGGACTCCGTCGACCTGGAGCCCGAGGTGCTCAAGAAGCAACTCAACGCGCTCGTCCCCGAGGAGCACCTCGACTTCGCGCGCAAGATCCTCGCCGACCACGGCGTGCCCGTCGACCACAGCGACGATGACGCTCTGCAACTCCTGGGCTGGACCGAAGCGACCGCGACGCCGCAGGTCGAGGTCGCGCTGAAACATCCGAAGTGCACACTGATCGCCAACGCGCTCGGTACTCCGCCCGCCGACATGATCGCCCACATCCACGCCGAAGGCCGCAAGGTGGCGGCGCTGTGCGGTTCGCCGTCGCAGGCGCGCAAGCACGCCGATGCCGGTGTCGACATCATCATCGCCCAGGGCGGCGAAGCGGGCGGACACTGTGGCGAGGTCGGCTCGATCGTGTTGTGGCCCCAGGTCGTCAAGGAGGTCGCTCCCGTTCCCGTGCTGGCGGCAGGCGGGATCGGCAGCGGTCAGCAGATCGCGGCGGCACTCGCGCTCGGTGCCCAGGGCGCGTGGACGGGTTCGCAGTGGGTGATGGTCGAGGAGTCGGAGCACACGCCGGTCCAGCACGCCGCGTATGCCAGGGCGTCCAGCCGCGACACCGTGCGCAGCAGGTCGTTCACCGGTAAGCCGGCCCGCATGCTGCGCAACGACTGGACCGAAGCGTGGGAGA
>DATEIG010000073.1:0-7220 GCA_035279185.1 Mycobacterium sp. | reverse complement strand
GTCCCGTGTCGCGGTGACCGCACCGATCAGGTCATCCAGGTCGCCGTGTGCGGTCAGCCGTTTGGTCAGGGTGTCGAATCGGTCCGACGCCAGCGCGGGCTCGTCGAGAACCTTGGCGAGCAGCGCGACCTCGCGGTCGTCGCGACAGGTGATCGCCACCCAGCGGTCGTCGCCGCTGCAGGGGTAGATGCCCTGGGGTGCGAACTCGCCGAAGTCGGCCCGGTTGCCGTGCGGCGCCGCCGCTCGCCCGTTCACCGTCCAGTCGAGGATCTCCGTCGGCAGCATCGCGACCCCGGCCGGCACCGTCGCCAGGTCGACGTGTTGGCCTTCGCCGGTTCGCTCGCGATGGTGCAGGGCCGCCATGATCGCGACCGTCATGTAGAGCGCCGAACCGTGGTCCATGTAGGAGAACCCCCACCCCGCCGGCTCCGTGTCGGGTAGGCCGGAGGTGTAGGTCAGTCCGCTGACCGCCTGCACGATGGGTCCCCAGGTCTTGAAGTCGCGATACGGTCCGGTGTGGCCGAACCCGCAGTTCGACACGTAGACGATGTCGGGTTTGATGGCTCTGAGCTGCTCGTAGCCGAAGCCGCGGTGTTCCATCACCCCGGCCGCGAAGTTCTCGCAGACGACGTCGCTCACGGCGATGAGTTCGCGCAGCAGCTCGCGTCCCTCGTCCTCGCGAAGGTTGATCGTGACGCCGTACTTGCCCGCGTTGTGGTTGTTGAAGCCCGCGCCGAGGTCGACGCCGCGACGCTCGTCGACGTAGGGCCCGACGCCGCGCAGCGCATCCCACAGTCCCTTGGTGACGGGGTCTTCGACGCGGATGATCTGCGCGCCGAACGCGGCGAGGATCTTCGTCGCGCCCGCGCCCGCCAGCTGTCCACTCAGGTCGCACACCCGGAGGTGCGACAGCGCGCTCGTCACGTGCCCAACCATATCGCAAATAGACACTTTGTGTTCTATTGTTCAAGCATGACTGCGGGTGACGACGGCGGTACAGCGGCCACAAGGGACTGCCCTACGAGTGGGCCGATGGCCGGCGTTCGGGTACTCGAGGTCGCTCAATGGACCTTCGTGCCTGCCGCCGGAGCGGTGCTGGCGGACTGGGGTGCCGACGTCATCAAGATCGAGCATCCCCAGACCGGGGACTCCCAGCGCGGACTGCGGCAGCTCGGTCACATCACGGTCGAGGGTGACCGCAACCCGGTCATGGAGCACGCCAACCGCGGCAAACGCTCTGTCGCGCTTGATATGTCGACGCCTGACGGTCACGAGTTGCTCATGGACATCGCCAAGTCCAGCGACGTGTTCCTCACGAACTTCCTGCCCGACGCGCGGCGGAAGCTGCGCATCGACGTCGACGACGTGCGAGCGGTCAACCCGGACATCGTCTACGCCAGGGGCAGCGCATACGGTCCGCTCGGCCCCGATGCAGGCACCGGCGGCTATGACATGACCGGATTCTGGAGCCGGGCCGGCGGCGCCCTGGGATCCACGCCCTGCGATCTCGACGGCGTCGTGCCCCAACCGGGACCCGCGTACGGCGATTCGATCGGCGGCATGACGATCGCGGGCGGTATCGCCGCGGCGCTGTTCGAGCGGGCGCAGACGGGTCGCGCGAGGGTGGTGGACATCTCCCTGCTTGGCGTCGGCGTGTGGGCATCCGGAGTGGCCGTCAACGCGGCACTGGTGAGCGGCCAACCGTGGCAGACCAACCCGGCCGGCGCGAATGTGGCGCCCAACAATCCCCTTGTCGGCTTCTACCGCACCTCGGACGGCCGGTTCCTCGGATTGTCGATGCTGCAGGGCTTCCGCTATTTCGCGGAGTTCTGTCGCCGGGTCGGCGCCGCCGACCTCGCCTCCGACGACCGGTTCGCCAGCCACGCCGCGCTGGCAGCCAATGCCCCTGCCGCCACCGAGGTGCTGCGGCAGGTGATCGGCGGCCAGCCTCTCGAGCACTGGCGCAAGGCACTCGACGGGTTCGACGGTCAGTGGTCCGCTGTGCAGAACACCGCGGAGGTGGCCGCCGACCCGCAGGTGCGCGCCAACGGAAACATCGTCGAAGTGCAGCACGACGGGCAGGCGTTCGATCTGGTCGCCAGTCCGGTGCTCTACGACGAGACCCCGCTCACCCTGCGGCCCATGCCCGAATTCGCCGCTCACACAGAGGAACTCATCCTCGAACTCGGCGGGGACTGGGAGCGCATCATGGCGCTGAAGGAAAGCGGCGCGATCGCCTGATCACGCCCGCAGCACCGCCGCGGCGCAGGACCCCCCGCCGCCGACCGCCTGCACGAAGCCGATCCGCGGGTCTGGCACCTGGCGGCCGTCGGCCTCGCCGCGCAGTTGGCTCACGATCTCGGCGGTCTGGGCCAAGCCGGTGGCACCGATGGGATGACCGCGTGCGATGCACCCGCCGTCGGTGTTGACCGGCAGCGCGCCGTCGTGTGCGAGCCCGCCGGACTCGGCCAGTTTGCGGACGCCGACCGTGTCCGCGAAGCCCATCGCCACCAGGGCGGTGATCTCCTCGCTGGCGCACATGTCGTGCAGAGATATCACGTGGACGTCGGATGGTTGGATGTCCGCGGCGGAGAACGCTTTTCGAGCGGTGAGCGTCAGCTGCGACGGCGGTCCGACAACGGGTCCCTCGAGCGGCCACTGCGGATCGGCGGGCCAACTCGTCTGCTCGATCGCGAGCACCGCAACCGAACGCGCGCGCGGTTCGGCGGTGACGACCACAGCTGCTGCGCCGTCCACCGACGCGTGGCACATCATCTTCGTCAACGGGTCGGCCACCATCCGCGCGCCGAGGACATCGGCGACGGTGACCGGCTCGGCGCTTCGCTTGGCGGCGAGTGGATTGAGCCGGGCCTGGTTGTGCGACTTCGCGGCGACGGCGGCGATGACCTCCGGCCCGCAGTCGGCGTCGTGCAGCCACCGGGCCGCCTCGATCGCGTAGTGCGTCTGCGGGGGGAAGCGGTCCCAGAACCCGACAGCGGCAGGCACGACACCACCTGGTTCCAGCGCGGTCGTCTTCTCGTAGCCGATCGCCAACGCCGTGCGGCATCGGCCGGACGCCACCGCCCACACGGCGTGGCGCAGTGCGACCAGGCCACCGGCCGAGGCGCTTTCGGTGGCGGTCACCGGGATCCCGGTGCGGCCCAGTGCGAGTGCCACCTTCACGCCGGTTTGCGGCGGCGCCAGCGCCGAGGCGGTGAACACCTCGCCCACCTCGTCATAGTCGATGTCTGCGTCCACCAGGGCCGTTCGCGCCGCGGCGACGCCGAGATCGGCCAGCGGGATGTCGCCCTGTCTGCCGAACTGGCCGACCCCCACACCGCTCAGGTGGACGCCCGTCATCGGTCACCCGCCGAGAACAGGTCGACGACCTCGCCGTCGAGCGTGCGCGTCACGAGGCGGCCTGTGGTACCGGGGGTGGGCCGCTCACCCTCGACGAGCACCTGGCGGCGTCCGTCGGCGGTGTCGACCCACGCCACGCTGAAACCGTCGGCGCCGTAATCGGCGAACGGCGACTTCGACGGGATGAACGTCGAGGACCACACGGTCGCGGTCCGGTCAGGTGGTGAGGTCGGCATGTGGTGTCCTCGAGTAGTAGGCGGTCGAACTGCCGAGTGCGGGCGGCGGTGCGAGGGGTATGGGCCCTTCGCCGGTGAATCGCCAGGGCAGGCCGACGAGCCGGGCCGTCGACAGATCGGGATCGGGATGGTCGATGTCAGGGAAGAATCCGCGCGCGGCCAGATGGGCGTCGGCGACGAGCTCGTCGGCCCGCCGCACCACGGCCGCCTCGATTCCCGCGCCTTGGAGTTTGAAGGCGGCGTCGTCGGCCCGATTCGTGGTGATGAGCGCAGCCACGAACTCGACCCGCTCGGGGGCGCACTGCTCACCGCGCAATTCGACGGCAACCCAGCGGTCGTCGGTGGCGCGGTGCACGGACCGCATGACGGCACCGTTTTCCGGATTGTTGCCGGTGGTCGCCGTCGCCACGAACTCCGACACCGTCGAGGCGACGACCTCGGCCATCGACAGGTCGACGACGGCGCCGGTCGAGCGGGACGGCCCCAGCGCCCACGCGGCGATCACCACCGCACCGACGACCGACGAGAGCGGATCGGCCAGAACGGTTCCCAGCCGGGCGGGGGTTCCGTCCGACGCGGTGATGAGCCCGGCGAGGCCTCCGTAGGCCTGAACGTTGTTGGCGTACACGCGATATCCGGCCAGCGGACCGTCGGAGCCGAAGCCCGACACCCGCAGCGTCAACCGGCCGGAGTCGGCGAGCGTCTGCGGGTCGACCGCCAGGCGGCGCAGCCGTGACGACCCGACGTTCTCGATCAGCACGTCCGACTGCGACAGCAGCGCGGCGACGTCGTCGCTCGCGCGGGCCGCGTCGAGCAGATAGCTGCGCTTCGAGTGGTTGGCGACGGCGAAGTAGGCCCCGCGCTCGGTTCCCGCCACACCGTCGGCGAACGGTCCGCTGCGGCGGTAGATGTCCAGCCGGTCGGGGTCCTCGACGCGCAGCACGTCGGCGCCCATGGCGCCCAGCAGCGCGCCGACGATGGGCCCCGCCAGGACGTGGGTGAGCTCGGCGATGCGCAGACCGGTGAGACCGTGGCGTGCCGAGGCGCCGGTGGCGCCCGAGCTCACCGACCACGGCGGACCCAGGACGACGGCGTCACAGCCGGCTAGCCGCGCCCGGCGGACCGACCCGCGGTGGGTCAACTGCGGCGACTCGAGCAGTTCGGGTGGGTGGTTCACGGGCGTGGACGGCACGCCGTGGCTCTGCAGCAGCGCAGCGCAATCGGCCTTGAGCCGGTCGGCCGTCCACTCGGTGACATGGTGGTTGATCAGGTCGGCGTGGTCGATGCGCGCCGCACGTTCGTCCAGGCCGGTTGCCCACGCCGGTTCGCCGAGCGCGGCCCGCAGCCCCCGCCACTGATGGTTCTCGACGGCGGTGATGCGGACGAGCCCGTCGCGGCACGGGAACACGCCCGACGGCGCCAGGTACCGCCCGCTGCCCGCTCGGCCCGGGCATCGATACATGACGTGGGCGCACTCGGGAAGGGCGGCGGTGAAGATCACCGCTTCCTGCATCGAGACGTCGACGACGACCGCGCCTCCGTCGCGGTTGCGCCGCTCCAGCCCGTGCAGCGCCGCCAGGGCTGTAACGGCGCCAACGGCTTTGGACGCCACGTAACCCGGCGCGGGAACGGGCACCCCGTTTGAACCCTCGATGGTCGCCAGCAGCCCGCCGCTCGCCTGCGCGGTCAGTTCGCCGCCGGGGCGGCCGCGGCACGGGCCGTCGGCCCCGAACGGGGACACGGTGACGAACACGACCCCGTCCGCGGTCTCGTGTGGCGGGAGGACGCCGTCGGCGATGACGATGTCGAAGTCCTGGGGATCGGGCGCGGTGTCTGCGGACAGCGCGCGCTTCTGGTGGTCGAGCACGAGGTCGACGGCGGGTCTCGGGCCTGCCGGGGTGTCGATGAGCGGGCCGTGGCGGTCCCGGTCGCCGGTCGGAGTCCTGGCGACGTCAGCGCCGAGCATGGCCAGTAGCGCCGCCGCCGCAGCACCGGCGACACCGTCCCCGAGCTGGAGTACGCGCACTCCCGCGAGGAACGTCTGATCAGGCGCGGCGTCGGTCACCTGTGGTCAGCTCCTGTCCTCCGACGGTTCGACAAGACAATTGAACAGTATCCGTTCCATTGATGTCCAACGTCAGCGATCTGGAGACCTGCTTCACACATTCACACGCTCTGTTCTATTGTTCACGCTATGGCGACGACGACAGCCCTCTCGGAAGCGCGTTTCGACGACGCATCGTTCTACCTGGGGGACCCCAACGCGACGTTCCGCGAGCTGCGGGAGACGGATCCCGTGCACTGGTACGAGCAGGGCAAGTTCTGGGTGGTCACCAAGTACGACGACATCAAGACGATCTCGGCGCGACCGGAGAAGTTCAAGTCGGAGCGCATCGCGATCATGATGGACCTGATCGCCCGCCGCGAGGGCCGCGACCCTCAGGGTTACGGCGCCCGCGGCATCCTCTTCATGGATCCGCCGGAACACCGCGCTCATCGCAAGGCGATCGGGGTGCGGTTCACCCCGGCGGCGGTGGGGAAGTTGGAGGCTCGGGTCCGTGAGGTGATCGCGTCGATATTCGACGATCTCCCGGACGGCGAGTTCGACTGGGTCGAACACGTCGCCGAACCGTTTCCCGTCTACGTGTTCGCCTACCTGCTCGGTGTACCCGAGGCCGACTGGTCGAAGGTGGCCGGCTGGGCCACGACCATCGCCAAGGTGGGCAGCGGCGTCGCCGACGACGGCGACATGGAGACCATCTTCGGCGAGGTGGCGCCGTATCTGATGGAACTCGTGGCCGAGCGCGCCAGCGCCCCAACCGACGACCTGCTGTCGATGCTGTCCCAGGTGCGCATCGACGGGGAGCCCTTCAACGAGATCCAGGTGATGACCTACGCGCTGACCCTCCTCGCGGCGGGCAGCGAGACGACCCAGAGCCTGATCGCGGGGATCGCGGCGTGCTTCGACATGCACCCCGAGCAGGCCGAGCAGGCGTTCGCCGACCCCGAGGTCGGCACCAACGCGGTCGAGGAAGTGCTGCGTTGGTGGACACCGGTGATGAGCATGGCGCGCCAGGCCGCTCAGGACGTCGACGTGCGCGGCACCACCATCCGGGAGGGCGACGGACTTCTGCTGGCGTACGCGTCGGCCAACAGGGACGTCGACCACTGGGGGCCGACGGCCGAGGAGTTCGACGTTCACCGCGCCGACGCCGCCGGACATCTCGGCTTCGGGGTGGGTGAACACTTCTGCATGGGCGCCGCTCTGGCGAGGCGCGAGGCGCGCGTCGTACTGGACGAAGTCATCAAGCGCGCCAAGGGCTTACGCGTCACGGGCGAGGGCGTCCTGCGCCCGTCGGCTCTTGTGCACACCTTCGACCGGCTGCCGGTCACGCTGGACTACCGCTAGCGGGTCCGGATCCAGTCGGCCACCACGGCGCGGTGCTGGGCCCGGGGACCCAGGGTCGCCACCCTGGTCGCCGCGCGGCGCAGGTGCACATGGGCATCGTGCTCCCAGGTGTAGGCGATCCCGCCGAAGACCTGAGTGGCCCCCTCCGGCACGCGACGCAGCGAGTCGACGGCCCAGAACACGGCGAGTGCCACCAGCGGTTCGGCGTCGGGATG
>DATEIG010000072.1:0-3364 GCA_035279185.1 Mycobacterium sp. | reverse complement strand
GTCGCGGCTGTAGCCACCGGAAAGCGCCACCACGCGAACGACGTTGGGATGCTCGACGAGTTCGCGGTAGAGGTTGTCGGTGTCGGGCAGCGTCAGCTTCAGCATGACCTTCTGACCCTCGTCGAGCTGGTTGAGCCCGTCGAGGAGTCCCGCCTTGAGCTGATCCTCGGCCTCGGCCTTCTTCTCGCTGTGGATGTCGACCTCGGGCTCGATGATCGGCACCAGTCCCTTCGCGAGCACCTGCCGACCGATCTCGAACTGCTGCGCGACGACGGCGTCCAGTCCGGCGCCGGGAAGCTTGATGACCGACCGTTCCTTGGTGCCGAAGACGCCGTTGGCGACGGCCCGGTCCAGCAGATCGTCGAGGCCGGGCATCGGCTTCATCGTCTGCGCGCCGTCCTGCTCGTCGTTGAGGCCTTTGTCGATCTTGAGGAACGGCACGATGCCCTTCACGTTCCACAGGTAGTCGGCGGTCGGACGGCCCTCGATCTGGCGGTCCATCGTCATCTCGAACAGGATCGCGCCCATGATCCGGGCGGAATCGAAGGCAGGGCTGGTGATGATGCGGGTCCGCATCTCGTGCACCAGGTCGAACATCTGTTCCTCGCCCGAGTAGGCGTCCTCGGAGATGCCGTACAGCTTCAGCGCCTTGGGGGTACTGCCGCCGCTCTGGTCGAGTGCCGCGATGAAGCCCGCACCGGTATGCGCCTTGTTGAACTGATCGGTGTTCACATCTGCCCTTTCTTCCTCACCTGGCAATCTAGCGCTGCCCGGCCAGCTGATTGACAGCCACCTCGTTCAAATAGCCATCATCCCCGGTCGACGGTGGGACACTGCCGCTGACGGGAGGGTCAATCATGACGTCGACAGTGCCTGCAACCCGAATCGCCCGCCGCGATAACGGCGTGCCTCCTCCTGACGTCGCGCTCGGCGACATCGACCTGGGCTCCCTCGATTTCTGGGACCGCGACGAGGACGAGCGCGACGGAGCGTTTGCGACACTTCGCCGCGAGTCGCCGATCACCTTCTTCGACGTTGCGGATTTCCCCGGATGGCCCGCCGGGCCGGGCCACTGGGCGCTGACGACCTACGACGACATCCGCCATGCGAGCCGCCACCCCGAAGTCTTCAGCTCCGTGCCGACGTGCTCGTCGCTCAACGAGGTCCCCGCCGAGCTCGCGGAGTTCTCCGGGTCGATGATCAACCTCGACGACCCGCGCCACCTACGGCTCCGCACGATCGTCAATCGGGCGTTCACGCCGAAGGTGGTGGCCCGCATCGAGGGCAGTGTCCGTGAGCGGGCACGCACGATCGTGGACAACATGGTCGCCAACCATCCTGACGGTAGGGCCGAACTCGTCGCCGAGGCTTCCGGCCTGCTCCCGCTACAGGTCATCTGCGACATGATGGGCATACCGGAAGAGGACGAGGGGAAGGTCTTCCACTGGACCAACGTGATCCTCGGGGTCGGCGACGAGGAAGTGTCGGGCGAGTACTCCGACGTCGTCGCGGCGCTCGGCGAGATCGTCGAGTACGCAATGACTCTCGCAGAGGAACGTCGCGCGCATCCGGCTGACGATCTCACCACCAGCCTCGTGCAGGCCGAGGTCGACGGTGAGCGTCTCACGTCGGTCGAGATCGCCTCGTTCTTCATCTTGCTGTCTGCGGCAGGCAACGAGACGACGCGCAACGCCATCAGTCACGGGATGGTGGCCCTGACCCGTTATCCGGAGGAGCGGGACACGTGGTGGTCCGATTTCGACGGGCTCGCGGCCACCGCGGTCGAGGAGATCATCCGGTGGGCCAGCCCGATCATCTACATGCGACGCACACTCACGCAGGACGTCGAGATGCGCGGTATCGAGATGAAAGCGGGCGCGAAGGTGTCGATGTGGTACAACTCCGGCAATCGCGATGAAGCCAGGTTCGACAACCCGTGGCGTTTCGACGTGGCTCGAGATCCCAACCCGCAGATGGGGTTTGGTGCCGGCGGCGCACACTTCTGCCTGGGCGCGAACCTGGCGCGCCGCGAGATCCGCGTGCTGTTCGAGGAGTTGCGCCGCCAGGTGCCCGACATCGTGGCCGTCGAGGAGCCCTCGCTTCTGCACTCGGCTTTCCTGCACGGGATCAAGCGGTTACCCGTCGCGTGGACTGCGACCTGACGTAGCCCGCCGTCACCGCAGGACGCGATTGAACTGCGGCAGCGGGTGAATGCCGTAGAGGTCGCGATAGGACGGCGGTTGCCTGCCGTCGTCGTCGATGCCGTAGTCGCGGGCCAGCTCGGCACCGATGTACGTCCGACCGGTTTTCTCCATCAGGCTTTCGTCGTTGAACAACGCCCACACGAGGTGGCCCGTCAACTCCGGCGTCTCGGCGATGTCGAGCATGCCGCCGAACTTCTCGGGGGCGCCCGCCACCATGGCCTTGAGCCGCTCCGTCAGCAGAATGCCCATCCAGATCGACACCGACGCAATCCCGAACTCCCTGAAGTCGACCGCCATGTCGGCGGCCATCTTGTCCACCCCGGCCTTGTGGACGCCATACGAGGGCGCGAAGACGTAGTGCGCCGCGCCGGGCGCAGAGGTGAAGACGACGAGCCCTCGGCGCTGCGGGATCATCAGCGGCGCCGCGAACACCGTCGCGATGTAGCCGCTGCGAAGGCCGACGTCGAGGATGTCGACGACGTCGGCCGGCTTCTCCCAGAACGGAGTCCTCGCCATCATCTCGTCGCGGATGACCGCGGCGTTGTTGACCAGGATGTCGACGCGGCCGCGTTCCGCGGCGACCCGGTCGAACAACGCCTTTGTCTGCGCGTCGTCCGCGTGGTCGACGGCCACGGCGACGCCCTCACCGCCCGCCGCCGTCACCAACTCCGCGGTCTCGTGGATCGTGCCGGGCAACGCAGACTGGCCGGGCCTCTCCGTGCGCCCGGTGACGTAGACAGTGCAGCCGTGGCTGCCGAGCGCATGGGCGATTCCGCGCCCGGCGCCCCGGCTGGCACCGGTGACGACGGCCACCGTCCTGTCGGCGGCCATCACCAGCCGCGCTCTCTCCATTCGGCCAGGTGCGGCCGCTCGGTGCCCAGCGTGGTGTCGTCGCCGTGCCCGGGGTAGACCACCGTGGAGTCGTCGTAGACGTCGAAGACCCGGTCGCTGACGTCGCCGAGGAGCTTCTCGAAATCGCCCTCCTGCCAGGTCTTGCCGACGCCGCCGGGGAACAGGCAGTCGCCGGTGAACAGGTGCGTGGCGTCGTCGGCCCCGACGAGGGCGAGGGCGACCGAGCCCGGCGTGTGCCCCTGCAGGTGGACGACGTCGAAGGTCAGCTCGCCGATCGTGATCGTGTCGCCCTGGGACAGGAAGCGGTC
>DATEIG010000071.1:0-2257 GCA_035279185.1 Mycobacterium sp. | reverse complement strand
GATGTCGATGACGTCCTGCCACTGCTGCGCTGAAATCTCCCACAGCCGACCCCAATTCAGGACGCCGGCGTTGGCGACGACGATGTCGAGACGGCCGAACTGCTCGATCGCTTCGGCCACCACCCGTTGCTGTGCGGCCAGGTCGCGGATGTCGACCTCGTCGGCGCGGATCTTGCGGCCTTCGCCCTCGACGAGGCTCACCGTCTCGGCGAGGTCGGCCGGCTCGGCGGCCGGGTAGCCGTTGTGGTCGGCGACCGGAGCGCACGCGTCGACGGCGACGATGTCGGCGCCTGCGCGAGCCAGTCGCACGCAATGCGAACGTCCCTGCCCGCGCGCGGCTCCGGTGACGTAGGCGACCTTGCCTGCCAGCGGTGTGTCCTCAGCCATGGTCGACATCGTGCGCGTGGTGCACGATGTCGTGCAAGTGGTAGACCGCGATGGACGCGATCGTGAACTCGCTGCCGTTGCTGCGTGATCCGCGCCGCGACCATGCGTCGGGCGGGATCGCCTCGTACGTGGCGGCAACCGTCTGGGCGGCGTCGACGAGCTCTGACGTGACGACGACGGGGTCCTGGGAGCCGTAGTCGTCCTCGACCGCCGTGGCATCCTGATCCCAGTTCGGGAAGCGGGGATTGTCCTCGGTGAGCATCAGCCTCACGCGCTCGTCGAAGATCCTGTGCACGTCGCGGATGTGGCATCCGTACTCGAGCGCCGACCACACCGACGGTTGCGGCCGTGCGGTCGTGTCCGACGATGCGAGCCGACGCGGCCACTCGTCGGCGTCGGCGCGGATGCGGCCGGCCACGTCGAGGTGGCTGACCGCCGATCCGTCGAACCCGCATTCGGGGCATCGCCGCGAGATGACCCAGGTCCAGTCCTTGGTGTCGGGCTCGATCATGCCGTCAGTGTCGCACCCTCATCCGCACGCGGTCACACCGATCACAATGCGCAGAAGTCGGGGAATAGCGGTTATGCGGGTTGTGAGCACAAGCGCGTCACCGGGCCGCCGACTCTTTAGCTTCGTTCCTGTCACCCAGCTACGACACAGGAGCGATACAGGAGAACACACAATGAACACCATTCGATCGCGCGGCGTCCTCGCCGCGGTCGCCGCGCCCGTCGCCGCCGCGGGACTACTCGCCGGCACGTTGGGCATCTCCGCCGTGGCCAATGCCTCCAGCGTGATCCCCGGCGTCAACACCCGCACCTCAGGGATGGTGCTGTCCAAGGAGTACATCAGCATGCAGAAAGAGGAGCATGGCGCCGCGGCAAAGCCGGTCGATCTGCAGATGCAGCAGGAGGCGTCGCAACCCGACAGTCCGGCGGCGCAGGAAGCCAACGAAGTGAAGGGCAACCTCATGGCCGAAGAAGTCAAAGCCGCTGCGCTGGCCAAGGTCGAGTCTCTGGCCAACGTGCAGACACCCGAGCCGAAATCACACGCCTACGTGCTGAAGAACCCGGTCCGCAAGCACCTGGGGATGATGAAGGCAGGGTTCTCGCAAACGGCCCGCTGAGGGGTTCAGCGGTCGGACAGCGTCGCTGCGAGCACATCGAGCGGCAACCCGCCGAGATCCAACGCGCGGCGGTGGAATTCCTTCAAGGGCACACCACCGCCGACGATCTCGTCGCGCAGCCGCTGCCAGATCCGTTGTCCCACCGCGTATGACGGGGCCTGGCCCGGCCAGCCCAGGTAACGGTCCAGCTCGAATCGCAGGTTGGCTTCCTTCATCGCGCTGTGCGACTGCAGGAACACCCACGCCTTGTCGGCATCCCAGACGCCGCCGTCGGGTGCCGTCATACCGCAGTGCACGCCGATGTCGATGACGACGCGGGCTGCGCGGAACCGTTGCGCGTCAAGCATTCCCATCCGATTACCGGCGTCGTCGAGCCAGCCGAGCTCGGCCATCAACCGTTCGGCGTAGAGCGCCCAGCCCTCACCGTGCCCCGAAACCCAGCACCCCAGCCGCCGCCACCGGTTGAGCTGGTCGGCCAGCACGACGGCCCGGCCGATCTGCAGGTGGTGACCGGGAACGCCCTCATGGAAGACGGTGGTGGTCTCCTGCCAGGTGTGGAACACCTCGACGCCCGGCGGCACCGACCACCACATCCTGCCCGGGCGCGTCAGGTCCTCTGACGGGCCCGTGTAGTAGATCCCGCCCGTCTGCGTCGGTGCGATCCTGCACTCCAAGTTTCGCAGCGGTTCCGCGATCTCGAAGTGCGTGTCGGCCAACGCGTCGACCACGCGATCGGAGAGCTC
>DATEIG010000070.1:0-8494 GCA_035279185.1 Mycobacterium sp. | reverse complement strand
CGCGACTACGGCTGGGGCGCAAGGACTCTGATGAAGGACGCCTCGAGCACCGACGTGATCGTGCACCGCGGCACCGCGCTGACGAGCTTTTATCAGTGCGGCGATCTCTACCGGGTGAACCCGCTGACCGGGGAGACAGTCGGCAAGGAGGATTTCAACGGCGGTTTCCCGTTCGACTGGGGCGTTTCAGCCCATCCCAAGGTCGACGACGCCACCGGCGAACTGCTGTTCTTCACGTACAGCAAGCAGGCGCCGTACATGCGATACGGCGTCGTCGACGCGAACAACGACCTGGTGCACCTGACCGACATCCCGCTGCCGGGCCCGCGGCTGCCCCACGACATGGCGTTCACGCCGAACTATGCGATCCTCAACGACTTTCCGCTGTTCTGGGATCCCAAGCTGCTCGAGGCCGACATCCATTTGCCGGGCTTCCACGCCGACATGCCGTCGCGGTTCGCGGTCATCCCGCGTCGCGGCGGCCCCGGCGACATCAGGTGGTTCGAGGCCGACCCGACGTTCGTGCTGCACTTCACGAACGCCTACGAGGACGGCGACGAGATCGTGCTCGACGGCTTCTACGAAGGCGATCCCGCTCCCGTCGACAATCACACCGGTGACAAGTGGCAGAAGGCTTTCCGGTTCCTCGCCCTCGACCGGTTGCAGACCCGGCTGCGGCGCTGGCGCTTCAACCTCGTCACCGGCGCCACCACCGAGGAGCAGCTCACCGACAGCATCACCGAGTTCGGCATGATCAACTCCGCCTACGGCGGCCGCGACTACCGATACACCTACGCGGCGTCGGGCAAGCCGGGCTGGTTCCTGTTCGACGGCCTCGTCAAACACGATGTGAAGACCGGCGCCGAGGAGCGGTACGCGTTCGGCGACGGCGTGTACGGCAGCGAGACCGCGATGGCGCCCTGGTCGCATGTCGGCGCCACGGCCGAAGACGACGGCTACCTGATCACGTTGACCACCGACATGAACGACGACGCGTCCTACTGTCTGGTGTTCGACGCCGCCCGGGTCACCGACGGGCCGGTGTGCAAACTTCGACTGCCCGAACGGATCTCGAGTGGCACGCACTCGACGTGGGCCGACGGGTCGTCGCTGCGTCGCTGGCACGAGACCGACGACGCGGCCGCGGCGATCGGTCTGTAGGTGGCCCAGCCGGAGCCCAACGCCGTCGCGCGCATGCTCGGCCTGCTCGGCGACGAGTGGACGCTGCTGGTGATTCAACAAGCGCTGATGGGCGCGGCCCGCTACGGCGACTTCCAGGCGCGGCTGCCGATCTCGCACGCGGTTCTGTCGAACCGACTGCGGTCGCTCGCCGACGCCGGTTTGCTGGAACGTCGTGTCTACCAGACGAAGCCGCCGCGATCCGAATACCTGACCACGCCGAGAAGCCGCTCGCTGTGGCCGATGCTCGTGTCGATCTGGGCCTGGGAGCAGGCGTGGGTACCCGACCACCGGGGTCCCCTGCCGCGCATGCACCACACGGTCTGCGACGAGGACTTCGCCGCGCAGGTCGTCTGCGGCTCCTGCGGTGAAGCGGGCAGTGACAAAGACGTTGTCGCGCAGTGGGGTCCGAGCGGCTCGTGGGAGCGGTCGATACCGGCGGCCGTGACGCGCCGACGGTCGACCAGTAGCCAGGCGGGGCTCTTCCCCCAGACGATGACGGTGCTCGGGAACCGGTGGGGGTTCGCGATCCTGGTCGCCGCGTTCGTCGGCGTCAGCCGATTCTCCGATTTCCAGACCCAACTGAGCGCCCCGCCCGGGTCGGTCGCCGACCGGTTGGCGATCTTCGTGGCCAACGGTGTGCTCGTCGCCGCGGGCAATCGGTACCGGCTGACGGAGAAGGGCCGCGACCTCTTCCCGGTGCTCATATCGGCGTTGCAGTGGGCGCAGCGGTGGTACCCGGCGCCCGAGGGCCCGGCCGTGGAGCTGACCCACGCCACGTGCGTCCGCCGCTTCTCCGCCGTGATGGTGTGCGATCAGTGCACCCGCCCACTGCGCGGCACTGCCATCGCGGCCGTCTAGGCGTCGAGCCTGCGGACAGATCACAATTTGGCGTCGAAAAGCGATCTGTCAGCAGTTTCGCTCTAGCACTCTCAAAGGGCGAGTGCTAATATCGCGCTTGCACAGTGATTGGTCGCCCGCCAGGGTGGCGGGCTTCTGACGCGACGTAGGAGGTGTATTGCTGTGCTTCGTTTTGATCCGTTCAGTGACCTTGATGCGTTGACCCGGGGCTTGCTGACCAACCAGGCCGGATCAACCCGCACGCCACGGTTCATGCCGATGGACCTGTGCAAGATCGATGACCATTACGTGCTGACCGCCGATCTGCCGGGTGTCGATCCCGGTTCGGTCGACGTGGATGTCGACAACGGCACGCTGACGATTTCAGCGCACCGGACAGCCCGCAGTGACGATTCCACTCAATGGTTGGCGAACGAGCGATTCTTCGGCAGCTACCGCCGTCAGCTGTCGCTCGGCGAGGGCGTGGATACCTCCGCGATCTCGGCCACCTACGAGAACGGTGTGCTCACCGTGACGATCCCGATGGCCGAACGCGCCAAGCCGCGCAAGATCGACATCGAGCACGGCGGTAGTCAGAAGAGCATCACCGTCGACGCCGAGTAGGCGAATTCGCATCCAAACTGCGGTCAGATCGCAGAACAGCTCATCACTGCGATCTGACCGCAGTCTCGCGCCGATCTACGCGCACCTTCACGACAGATCTACGCGTCTGTGCTGACGTTTGCGGCCTGCACTCGTCGCAAGCTGGTTAGCATGAGCGAACTTGACGCTGCCGTGCTGAACTGGAGCGATCTGGGCGTGAACGAGCTGGTACCGACGGGAACGGTGACGCTGCTGCTGGCAGACGTCGAGGGCTCGACTCGGTTATGGGAGACCCAGCCCGAGGACATGACCGCCGCCTTCGCGAACCTCGACCGCGTCCTGGCCGAGGTGGTACCGGCCCATGGCGGAGTGCGGCCGATCGAACAGGGCGAAGGCGACAGCTTCGTCATCGCTTTCGGCCGCGCCAGCGATGCGGTGGTGTGCGCACTGGACCTGCAGCGTGCGCCCCTGGCGCCGATCAAGCTGCGCATCGGCCTGCACACCGGTGAAGTCCAACTGCGTGACGAGTCCAACTACATCGGGTCCACTATCAACCGCACCGCGCGCATTCGCGACTTGGCGCACGGCGGTCAGACCGTCCTATCCGGCACCACAACAGATTTGGTGTGCGATCGGCTACCGGACGACTCGTGGCTTGCCGAACTCGGTACCCACCCCGTTCGCGACCTGCCTCGACCCGAACGGGTCGTACAACTCTGCCATCCCGACATCCGCAACGAGTTCCCGCCGCTGCGTACCGCCAAAACCTCCCGCTCTCATAATCTTCCGGCGCAATTGACGACTTTCGTCGGACGTATCGGGCAGCTCGACGAAGTGCGCCGGCTTGTGCTCGGCAACCGGCTGATGACCCTTACGGGGGCAGGGGGTGCGGGTAAGACCCGCCTGTCGGTCGAGGTGGCAACGCAGGTCTCCGACGAATTTCCGGACGGCGTGTGGTGGGTCGATCTCGCGGCGATCGCCGATCCCCTCGTCGTGTCCTTGACCATTGCCCGGACTCTGGGGCTGCCCGACCAGGCCGGCAGGACGCCGCTGGAAACGGTGCAACGGTTCATCGGCGATCGCAGAGTCCTTCTACTGCTGGACAATTGCGAACATCTCCTGGATTCGTGCGGCGATGCGATCACGCGACTGTTGAACAGTTGTCCGCGGTTGACGGTCCTGGCGACCAGTCGAGAACCGATTTCAGTGTCGGGTGAGGTGACATGGCGCGTGCCTTCGCTGTCGCTGCACGACGAGGCCGTCGCGCTGTTCACCGACAGAGCGCTTCGCGCGCGGCCCACATTCCATGCCACCGGCGACGACGTCGATCTGGTGGCCGACATCTGCCAGCGCCTCGACGGTATGCCTCTTGCGATCGAACTCGCCGCCGCACGCGTGCGCGCGCTGTCGTTGCGGCAAATCGCCGACAGTCTGCACGACAGATTCCGACTTCTCACCGGTGGCGCCAGAAACACCATGCGGCGCCAGCAGACATTGCGGGCGTCGGTCGACTGGTCGCACGCGCTGTTGACCGAAGCCGAGCAAATCCTTTTCCGCAGGCTGGGCGTGTTCATGGACGGATTCGACCTCGACGGCGCGCTTGCAGTCGCCGCTACCAGCGAAGCAGAACAGTTCCAGATTCTCGACCAGCTCAGCCTGCTCGTCGACAAGTCGCTGATCGTCGCCGACGAAGAGTCGGGTGTCATGCGCTACCGGCTGCTCGAAACCGTCCGGCAGTATGCGCTCGAAAAGCTCGCCGAATCGGGCGAAGCCAGCCAAATGCGCAATCGCCATCGCGATTACTACGTCGCAACCGCCGTCGAACTCGTCGATGATGAGCTCGTCGATTGGGCCGAACGAGAAACCGGCAACCTGCTCGCTACACATGCATGGAGCATCGACTGCGCGGAGTTCGAGCCCGCGTTGATGTTGATGTCGGCGCTGCAACGACTTTGGGAGACGCGCGGCAGGATGGGTGAAGGCATGGTCGGGTTCGATCTCGTCTTCGACGACAAGCGGTATCGCGATACCGACGTCGCTCCCGCCGTGTGGGCTCGTGCAGTCGCAGACAGGACCGTCTTGGCGGGTTGGACCGGCACCTTGGCGAGTCTGGAACGCGCAGAACAGGCGTTGGCCGCCGCGCGTGATCTGGGCGACTCCGCGCTGATCGCCTCATGCCTTGGCGCCTGCGGTGCCGCGGCGTACTACACCCCCGATCTGGCAACGACGTACGTGACCGAGGCAATCGAAGTCTTGCGGGCGTCGGGTGATCGGTCGCAGCTGTGTCGCCTTCTCAGCTACATGGCTGTCACAACACATGTCGCCGGGCTGCCCATCGCATCACAGCTCGCGGCCGAAGAGGGGCGCGATGTCGCCGACGCTGTCGGTGATGCGTTCATGGGCCGGCACTGCCGCGTGTGGCTCGCTACCGCGCTGGTGTGGGAGCGCGGTATCGCCGACGGCGCCGATGCCGTGTTGCGAACCGTGGCCGAGGAGGCGCGTGCTGCCGGCGAGCGCATGCTCACCGAGTTCGGGCTCGTCGTCGAAGGCTTCTCGCTCGCCCACCAGGGGAAGGTGACGGCGGCTCGCGAGAAGGTGCGCGAAGCTCACGAAACATCGCTGGGAATGGGCGGGTTCCATGAGGACACGGTGTACGCGATGTCGGGTTACGTTGCGCTCGCCGCCGGGGAGGCCGCCGAAGTGAAGGCGGTATGCGAGTCGGCGATAGCGCACACCGTTCCCAACCGGTCGCTGTATGTCAGAGGCATTGTTCCGATGACCGAGGCGCTGCTTGCGTGTGGCGAACTCGCCGCCGCCCGCCGGTGGGCGGATGACACCGTTGCTGTGACCCTTGGCTGCTTTCGCATGCACGCATTCGTGGCACGCGCGCACGTTGCCCTGGCACAGGGCGAAGACGAGCAGGCCGAACAGGACGCCCACGCCGCGCTGACACTCGGCCTTGAGACAGGCTCACAGCTGCGGGTGCCGGAGGCACTCGAGGTCCTCGCCCGGGTAGTCTGCAGCGAGCACAACCACCGTCATGCGGTACGACTCTTCGGCGCCGCTGCATCCAGTCGCGCTGCGATGGGCGGGGTTCGATTCCCGGTGTACTCGATGGGCTGTGAAGACGCCGTCACTGCTGCCCGAGAGGCGCTAGGCGAAGACGACTTCGACAAGGCATGGTCGGAGGGTGCCGCGATGTCGACCGATGAGGCGATCGCCTACGCACAACGCGGTCGCGGCGAACGCAAGCGGCCGGCCAGCGGCTGGCAATCATTGACACCGACCGAACGCGAGGTCGTCGGCCTTGTGTCGGAAGGGCTCGGAAACAAGGACATCGCCGAAAGGATGTTCATCTCACCGCGCACTGTGCAGACACACCTCACGCACGTCTACGCCAAACTGGGTCTGGATTCGCGTATCCAGCTCGTTCAGGAGGTCGCCCGCCACGTGTGAGGTCAGCGGTGGCGGTCCAACCGGAACCGCAGATGCGTTCGCACGGTTGGCCATTCGACATCGAGAATCGAATAGACCACTGTGTCGCGCCGCGTCCCGTCAGGCACCAACTGATGGCTGCGTAGCACGCCGTCGAGTTTCGCACCGAGCCGTTCGATCGCCGTCCGGCTGGCGAAGTTGAAGAAGTGTGTCCGGAATTCCACTGCGACACAGTCCAACACGTCAAAGGCGTGGCTGAGCATCAACAGCTTGGTCTCGGAGTTGATGCCGCTGCGGCGCGCCGATGCGCCGTACCAGGTGTTGCCGATCTCGAGCCTGCGGTTGGGCGGGTCGACGTTCATGTAGCTCGACGAGCCCACCACAGTGCCGTCGAGTCGCCGCACCACGAACGTCAGGCCCGTATCGGGCGTCTGCAGCCTGAGCCGCATATCGACCCATGCCGCGGCGGTCTCCGGCGAGGGCGCACCGGTGAACCACAGTGCGCCGACATCACCGTCGGCGGACGCCGACGCGATCTCCGGAACATGGTCGCGGGTAAGCGGTTCCAGCGTCACCCACTGCTGTCCCGTCAACGTCACGGGTTCGATGAAACCGCTCATTCCCGCCTCCCGGCCGATGCCCACGCCGCCACCATCGCCCACACCGACAGCGCGATCGCGAGAGCGGTCACGCCCGCGCCGATATAGAAGCCGTAGCCGGCGGACACCGGCCCGTGCACGTACAGCCGGTGGTACCACAGCGTCAGAACAGCGATCAGCACCGAGATCGCCAGCGCCGCAGACGATGCCGCACGCGCCGACAGTCCGCGCGCGGTCATCGCTCCCGCGACGAGCAGCGTCGAGGCCAGCAGCGCGATCATCTGGCCCGCGCTGAAGTGCGGCGGCAGCGTCAGGTTCCCCTGCACCCCGCCGACGGCGTTGGCGCGACCGCCGCCCGCCGCACCGGTGGTCAGCCACGGCAGCCACACCGCGACCGCGAGGATCGCGGCACACAAGGCGACCAACCAGCCGGGGCTCAGTCGGACCATGCGATGAGACTATCGGGTGTGGCGCGCGGTCCAGGCCAATGCGTGATCGGCCACGTCCTGCCAGCCGTCGAGCACCGTGATGAGGTGCGGCCTTCCGTGAAACACCTTGAAGTCGGTCGACGCCGACGAGCGGCGGTAGCGGTTGAAGTTCTCGTAGACGACCGACTCGGGCATGACGTGGTCGCGGTCGCCCGCGATCAACAGCAGCGGCGCGCGGTCGGAGTTGGAGAATCTCACAGCACTGGCCGCATTCGACCGCGGGATCAAATCGGCGAAGGCCATGTCGAAGAGCACGCTGCCGGGAGCCGGTATCGCCAGTTTCGAGTGCCACCGGTCGGAGTCGGCACGTGAGATCGTATTGGCAAACGCGTAGTGGAAGTTCGCCGGGCTCATCGACACCGCTCTACCACGATTACGGGGATCGATCAGCCACGGCAAAGCGGTCCGCCACATCGACAGCGGGGCGTGCACCACGCCGCGCGGCTTGGCGGGCTGGATCGCCACGCCGGCCCTGCCCAGCCCGCGGTCGAGCAGGATCTGGGTGATCAGACCGCCCATCGCGTGGCCGATGATGATCGGCGACTCGGGCAGCGAGCGCACGAACGCATCGAAGTGGTCGGTGGCAGCGGCCAATCCGATGGCGGGGTCCGACGGCCAGTCGGGTGCGTGCACGATGCGGCCCGCCGCCCTGTACCTGTCGATCCAGCCCCGCCAGCTGTCGGCCGACAGCCACAACCCGTGGATCAGCACAATCGGCGGCGCGACGTTCGACATCGTCTCTAGTGTGGGTCTTTGACACGACATTGAGGGCGGTAATGCGATGAGCGAACTACCCGATTGGGCGCAACAGCTCGATCTGTCCCCTCATCCTGAGGGCGGCTGGTACCGCGAAACGTGGCGCAGCCGCCTGACGACGCCGCAGTCCGCGCTGCCGCCCGACTACGCGGGCGCCAGGAGCGCCGGAACCGCGATCCTGTTCCTGCTCATGCCCGGTCAGCAGTCGGCATGGCACACCGTGCGCAGCGCGGAGCTGTGGCTCTACCACCGCGGAAGCCCCCTTCTGCTGGAGATCGGCGCCCAACAGGAGAGTGCCACAACGCATCTGCTCGGCGCGGACATCGCAGGAGGCGAACATCCGCAGCTGCTGGTTCCGGAGGGGCAGTGGCAGCGGGCCCGCCCTCGCGACGACGAACCCTGTCTGGTCAGCTGTGTCGTGGTGCCCGGCTTCGACTTCGCCGACTTCGCGCTGGGCGCCCCTACCGACTGAGCAGATCCGTCGCGGCCCGCACCAGCGCGGCGTTGTCGGAGGCGGTCGAGCCGTCGGGCAGCAGCAGGGTGTCCTTTAGCCCGATCCGCGCCTGCACGCCCCGTGCGCCCGCGTGTTCGAGC
>DATEIG010000069.1:0-5033 GCA_035279185.1 Mycobacterium sp. | reverse complement strand
CGTCGACAGGAAGATCGTGTTGACCCAGTCGGGCTCGTCGTCGCGAAGCACGGTGCGCACCAGCTCGGGGGCGATCTCGAAGCCGTAGCGGAACTTCTCGTCCGGAACCGGTTCGCGCACAGCGCGTTTCGGGAAGTCGATCACGACCCTTTCGGGACCCATGCGCAGCTCGACCGGATAGCCGATGCCGTCGCAGATCTGGTCGCTCTGGCTCATGATCGGTTCGAACTTGGCCCGCAGCGGTTCGAGCAGGGATTCGCCTTCGGCCGGCGCCCAGCGGGCCTTCTCGGCGGCCAGCACCGGCGCCATCCGCTCGGCGTAATCGGCGATGTAATCGGCCTTGCCCGTGGTGAAGATGGCGTGCACCTCGTCGTCGGGCAGCGGGTGGGTGACCGAATTCAGTTGCGAGCCGGTCAGATCCGCGGTCGAGCCGGGAATCAGCAGCAGGCCCCCGTCATGGCCGTGGCTGCGCATCTGGTCGAGGAACACCATCTGGTCGGGGAAGATGTTCGCCGGATCGCCGTGGTCGTCGTTGAGGTCGCGCAGTTCGGGATCGAGGAAGCACGGCGGCCCCGCCGACGGCACCACCCACGTCGCGCCGACCTGGGCGATGTACTGCCTGCACCGGTCCATCTGGCGCTGCCGCTTCTGCGTGCCGAACGCCTCCTTGGCGCGCGCAGGCATGTCGTAGACCATCGGGTACCAGATCGCGCCCGAATACTGCAGCATGTGCACGTCGACCTGACCGAAGTCCGAGTGCACGACATCGAGGTCGACGGGCCTCGCGTCGTTCATGTTGAACGCCACTGTCTGTCCGTCGTCGACGACGAGACCGGAGTCGCCGATGGGACCGTCCGCGGGGGCGCGCAACGCGATGATCATCACGTCGAGGTCGCCCTTGGGTCCGCCCACGGTGTGCTTGACCGAGTCGGTCGTCGAAAAGAAGCGGTGGAAGCCGAGCTTTTCGAGTTCGCGCTGCAGATCGGGGACCGGATAGTCGGGCAGCAGCACGACCGCGTCCTTGTTCACGTGCGCCGTGAGCGTCTGCGGGTCGAAGTGGTCCTTGTGCAAGTGCGAGACGTAGAGGTAGTCGCAGTCGCCGAGCGCGTCCCAGTCCAGCGTGCTGTTGTCGGGGAAGGGGAACCACGACCCGAAGTAGGCGGGATTGACCCAGGGGTCGCACAGGATGCTTCCAGCGCTGGTGTCGATGCGAAAACCGGCGTGGCCGACGCTGGTTACCTGCACTTATCGCCTTTCCTGCGAGGGGGAGTCCGGGTGAGAGTTTAGTCCCAGGCGCGGCGGTAGTACGCCACGCGTCCGGTGTCGGCCGTCACTCCGTACGCGTCGAACAGCACGGCGGCGAACCCGTCGGGGCCGTCGGTCGGGTAGTTCCAGTCCAGCGACATCGACGCGATCGCCAAGTCGGCCCACCGGTCGGCCACTCCGAGGTCGCCGAGGTCGACGTGACCGGTGAACGTGCCGTCCTCGGCCATCACGGTGTTCGGCGCGCAGGCGTCGCCGTGGACCACCACGAGCCGGTCGGGCGGCGGCGCGTCGGCAGGCACCCAGGACGGCCTGCCGAACGGACAGTCGGCGACGGGCAGGGTGTCGTGAAGATGGCGCAGGCCCATGCCGATGGCCCGCGCCGCCGTCTGCGGTTCGTCGACCCACTGCGGGTCGACGGCCGAGCGGCCCGGCAGCCCCGCGGTGTGCAGCCAGCCGGATCCCGCGCCCAGCACGCGGGGCACGGCGACATAACGCCGGGCCCAGGTCAGCCGCTGCTTCTCGGCGACCAGCTGGTCGGCGTACCCGTCGGGGTAGGTCTTGACGTACTCGGCACCGTCGGCGATCGAGAACGTGACGCCGCCGAGTTCGTTGACCCACACCGCGCGGACGGGCCGACCTGCGGCGATCTCCGTGACGACGACCGGAGCTGCCACAGGTCCGGTCGGGAACGTCACCCGACTGACCCTATGGTCGGCCTCCTCAACGCGGCTCAAGCCGCTTGATCGTCACCCGACTGACCTGATGGTCGGCCTCCTCAACGCGGCTTAAGCCGCTTGATCGTCACCCGACTAGGCTGCCAGGTGTGGAACCCGTCTACGGCACCGTCATCCAGCTCGCTCGCCTGATCTGGCGCTGTCAGGGGTTGACGTTCACCGTCACGGGTGTGGAGAACCTGCCGGTCACCGGCGGCGCCGTGGTCGCGATCAACCACACCGGCTACATGGACTTCACGTTCGCCGGGCTGCCCGCCTACAAGCAGAAGCGCGGCCGCAAGGTGCGGTTCATGGCGAAGAAAGAGGTCTTCGACCACAAGATCGGTGGCCCGATCATGCGCAGCCTGCGCCACATCGAGGTGGACCGGTTCAACGGCGCGGCCTCCTTCGCCGAGGCGTGCCAGAAGCTCAAGGAAGGCGAGCTGGTCGGCGTCTATCCCGAGGCCACCCACAGCCGCAGCTTCGAGCTCAAGGAGTTCAAGTCGGGCGCGGCGCGGATGGCGATCGCGGCCGACGTGCCGATCGTGCCGCACATCGTCTGGGGCGCGCAGCGCATCTGGACCAAGGGCCATCCGAAGAACCTGCTGCGGCCCAAGGTGCCGATCGCGGTGGCGGTCGGCGAGCCGATCATGCCGACGCTGCCCGCGACCGAGCTGACCGCGCTGCTGCACTCGCGCATGCAGCATCTGCTCGAGAAGGTGCAGGACGAATACGGGCCGCATCCCCCCGGTGAGTACTGGGTGCCGCACCGGCTCGGCGGCGGAGCGCCCACGCTGGCGGAGGCAAACCTGATGGACGCCGAGGAAGCCGCCGCCAAGGCCGCCCGCCGTGAGCAGCGGGGTGACACCGCCGGAGCCTCGGGCTAGGGCACGATGGAGCCGGTTTTCCGCACGCTGGAGATCGCCTGCAGCGCAGGGGTTGCCGTCTCCGGAACCCGAATCACCTATCACGGGCTGGAGAACATCCCGGATTCCGGAGGAGCGGTCGTGGCGATCAACCACACCAGCTATCTGGACTGGATGCCCGCGGCGCTCGCCGCCTACAAGCGGCACCGGCGGCTGCGCTTCATGATCAAGCAGGAGATGACGGAGGTGAAGGTCGTCAACTTCCTCATCAAGCACACCGGGACCATCCCGGTCGACCGCAAGGCGGGCGGCGGTGCCTACGCCGCTGCCGTGGAAAGTTTGCGCGCCGGCGAACTCGTCGCCGTGTACCCGGAAGCGACGATCAGCCGCAGCTTCGAGCTCAAGGAGTTCAAATCGGGGGCGGCGCGGATGGCGATCGACGCGCAGGTGCCGATCGTCCCGCTGATCGTCTGGGGCGCACAGCGGCGCTGGACCAAGGACCATCCCCGCAGACTTCTCCGCGGCAGGATCCCGTTCACCGTCATGGTCGGCCCGCCGCTACGGCCGTCAGAAACCGTCGCGCAGACCGACGCCGTGATGCGCGAGGCGATGACGGCCCTGCTGCACACGGCCCAGGAGTCATACGAGCACCCGGAGGGCGCGTACTGGGTGCCCCGGCGACTGGGTGGGTCGGCGCCGACCCCTGAGGAGGCCAAGGCGCTCGAGGCGGCCGAACTGGCCGCCCGGGCACGCAGGGAGAAGCAGGCTTGACACCCGACCTGATCGCCACCGACGTGGACGGCACGCTGCTCGACGACGACGAGATGATCACCCCGCGCACGCGCGCCGCCGTCCTCGCGGCGGTCGACGCGGGCACGCGTTTCGTGCTGGCGACCGGCCGCCCGCCGCGATGGGTGCAGCCGGTCGTCGACGCGCTCGGGTTCGCGCCAATGGCGGTGTGCGCCAACGGCGCTGTGCTCTACGACCCGTCGGCCGACCGGGTGCTGTCGGCGCGCACGCTGTCGGCGGACGAACTCGCCGAACTCGCCGAGATCGCCACGCGCGTCATCCCCGGCGCGGGGCTGGCGGTCGAGCGGGTCGGTGCAAGTGCACACGACGCGGCCACCCCGCAGTTCGTCAGCTCGCCCGGCTACGAACACGCCTGGCTCAATCCGGACAACACCGAGGTGTCCGTCGAGGATCTTCTCGCCGCGCCGGCGATCAAATTGCTGATCCGCAAGGCCGGCGCGCGCAGCTCCGAGATGGCCGCCGAATTGTCGAAACATGTTGGGCTGCAGGGCGACATCACCTACTCGACGAACAACGGCCTCGTCGAGATCGTGCCGCTGGGCATCAGCAAGGCCACCGGTGTCGAGGAGGTGGCCCGGCCCTTCGACATCACCGCCGAGGGGGTGGTCGCCTTCGGGGACATGCCCAACGACATTCCGATGCTGCGGTGGGCCGGCTTGGGTGTGGCGATGGGCAACGCGCACCCCGAGGCGGTGGAGGCCGCCGACGAGGTCACGGCGCGCAATTCCGAGGACGGGCTGGCGCGCGTGCTCGAACGCTGGTGGCAGCCGTCCTGACGGTGTCTCAGCTGGGGTCGATGGGTTTGATCCGCTCCAGCTGAACCGGAGTGTCTTCCGACGGTGGCGGAAGTTCCTCCGCCATCCCGTCGATAACCCTTGTGACGGTGCCCTTTTCGCGGTCGAAGTTCAGCGTGCCGTGTTGGAAGTTCTGCACGATCCACTGCGGCTCCTGGATTTCGCCGCTGGTCGGTAGGCCCAGTGCGCCGCGCTCGTATCCCAATGCGCCCCAAGCTTCGTAGATCGCGCCCGTGAGTGGTTCGGCGCCGCTTTCCGGCGACCAGTAGACCGCGCCCCTGTCGAACGTGGCGTAGCGCGCGCTGCCTTCACCGGCGGCCTCGGGTGATCGCGGTGCGCCGAGTGCGCTGTTGTCGCCGCCGAGCGATTCCCATTTCGCGAGGATGGCGCCGCCGCGCAGGAGATCCTTCAGTGTCGGCGGCGGCAGCGGTTCGTTGAAACGTGCTGCGATGTCACGGATCGCGGGCATCGCGGCATACGCCGCGTTGCCGGGGCACTCCGTGTTGCCGACGTCGCGGTGGGTGAAGATCGTCGGCAGGGTCGGCGTCGCACCCCTGGGGAAGTGGGTGAACGAGCCGCCGTCC
>DATEIG010000068.1:0-3180 GCA_035279185.1 Mycobacterium sp. | reverse complement strand
ATCGACTTGTGCGGGGCCGTGCCCTCGGGGTGTCCTTCGTCACTGCGGACCAGAACGGCCACCAGGGTCGAGGTGGCGCCGTTGGTCAGCCACATCTTCTGGCCGTCGATGGTGTAGGTGCCGTCGTCGTTGCGCCTGCCGCGCGTCCGTATCGCGGCGACGTCGGAGCCCAGCTCCGGTTCCGACATCGAGAACGCGCCCCGCGTCTCACCGGTGGCCATCCTCGGCAGGAAGCGCTGCTTCTGCTCGTCGGTTCCGTGCTGGCGCAGCATGTACGCCACGATGAAGTGGGTGTTGATGACACCCGACACGCTCATCCAGCCGCGCGCGAGCTCTTCGACGCACAGCGCATACGTGAGCAGCGACTCGCCGAGTCCGCCGTACTCCTCGGGGATCATCAGGCCGAAGAGGCCCATCTCCCGCATCTGGTCCACGATGTCCTGCGGGTAGGTGTCCGCGTGCTCGAGCTCTTGCGCGTGCGGAATGATCTCCTTGTCGACGAACTGCCGCACGTTGGCGACGATGTCGGTCTGGAACTCGGTCAAGCCGAGTGTCTGCGCGATTCTGCTCATGCGGCCACCTCGCAGGCTCCGTGACCGCATGCTGTGCCGATTATTCGCTCGCAAGCTTCTCTCATCGGTCAACCCTTTCGAAGACCGCGGCCAATCCCTGGCCGCCGCCGATACACATCGTTTCCAGTCCGTAGCGGGCGTCGCGCCGATTGAGCTCGCGCGCGAGGGTGGCGAGCATCCGGCCGCCGGTGGCACCCACAGGGTGCCCGAGTGAGATGCCCGAACCGTGTACGTTGGTCCGGTCGCGGTCGGCGTCGGTGAAGCCCCACTCCCGCATCACGGCCAGCGCCTGCGCGGCGAACGCTTCGTTCAACTCGATCAGGTCGATATCGCTCAACTGCAGGCCCGCCTTGCCGAGCGCGACCTCGGTGGACGGCACCGGCCCGATCCCCATGATGTCGGGCGCCACCCCTGCCGACCCCCACGACACCAGACGGACCAATGGCTCGAGGCCGAGTTCGGCCGCCTTCTCCGGCGTTGTCACGATGCACATGGATGCGGCGTCGTTCTGCCCGCTGGCATTGCCCGCGGTGACGGTGGCGTCCGGATCACTCTTGCCGAGAACGGGTTTGAGCTTCGCCAACGACTCGACCGACGTGTCGGCGCGCGGATGCTCGTCGGTGTCGATGACCTGCTCGCCGCCGCGGGTACGCACGGTGACGGGAATGATCTCCTCGGCGAGGATGCCGTCCTTCTGCGCCGCCACGGCCCGCTGATGCGACGCCACCGCGAGTTCGTCCTGCTCCTGCCGTGAGATGTCGTACTGCCTGCGCAGGTTCTCCGCGGTCTCGAGCATGCCGCCGGGCACCGGATAGTGCTGCCCGCCCGCGGTCGTGCGGCCGCGCGCGAGCGCGTCGTGCACCGTGACGCCGGTGCGGCCCCCGCCCCACCGCATATCGGTGCTGTAGAAGGCGACGTTGGACATGCTCTCCGCGCCGCCCGCGACGACGACGTCGTTGTCGCCGTTGCCGACCTGGAGGCACGCCTGGATGACGGCCTGCAAGCCCGACCCGCAGCGGCGGTCGACCTGCATCCCGGGAACCGTGACCGGCAGCCCCGCATCGAGAGCGACCACCCGGCCGATGGCCGGCGCTTCACTGTTCGGGTAGCAGTGGCCGAGGATCACGTCCTCCACGGCGTCCGGTGCGATCCCCGTTCGGTCCAGCAGACCCTTCAGCGCCGTGACCCCGAGATCGACGGCGGTCAACGACGCGAACATGCCCCCGTAGCGCCCGATCGGCGTGCGCACCGGTTCACAAATCACCGCTTCGCGCATCAGATGTGCCTCCCACCGGTCACCTCGAGGACGGTTCCCGTCATGTACGACGACAAGTCGCTGGCCAGAAACAGCGCGACCTTGGCCACCTCGGCGGGTTCGCCTGCCCGGCCCATGGGCACCTCTGCCAGCTTCTGATCCCAGATGTGTTGCGGCATGGCCTCGGTCATCGCGGACCGGATCAATCCCGGCTGAATGGCGTTCACCCGCACGCCGAGGTGCGCGAGCTCCTTGGCGGCGGCCTTGGTCATGCCGACGATGCCGGCCTTCGCCGCCGAATAGTTGGTCTGGCCGACGAGGCCGACCTTGCCCGAGATCGACGACATGTTGACGATCGCGCCGCGCTTGTTCTCGCGCATGATCGCCGCGGCCGCCTTGGTTCCGTTCCAGGTGCCCTTCAGGTGCACGGCGATCACTTCGTCGAACTGCTGCTCGGTCATCTTCCGCATCGTCGCGTCGCGGGTGATTCCCGCGTTGTTGACCATGATGTCGAGGCCGCCGAAGTGCTCGACGGCCGCTGCGATCAGCGCGTCGACGTCGTCAGCCTTCGTCACATCGCAGCGCACCGCCAGCGTTGCGTCCTTACCGAGCCGCTCCGCAGCGGCCTCGGTCGCGGCGAGGTCGAGATCGCCCAGCACCACCTGTGCGCCTTCGGCGATGAAGCGCTCCGCGATCGCATACCCCAAGCCCTGAGCACCGCCGGTGACGACAGCCGTCTGATCCGTCAGCAATGACACGTGACCACCCATCCTCGGTAAGTTTCCAACATCATATTTCATATATGATTCTCGTCCATGACCCCCACCGCCGAAGTCAGCGACGAGGACTTTCAGGAGATCCTGACGCAGACCCGCCATTTCGTCCGCAGCGTGGTCGTGCCGCGCGAGCAGGAGATCCTCAACGACGACCGGGTCCCCGACGACCTGCGCGAGCAGGCGGCGAGGATGGGCCTGTTCGGATACGCCATCCCGCAGGAGTGGGGCGGTCTCGGGTTGAACCTGGCTCAGGACGTCGAAATGGCGATGGAGCTCGGCTACACGTCGCTGGCCCTGAGGTCGATGTTCGGCACCAACAACGGGATCGCGGGTCAGGTGCTCGTCGGCTTCGGCACCGACGAGCAGAAGGCGGAGTGGCTAGAGCGGTTGGCCACCGGCGAAGTCGCGTCGTTCGCGCTCACCGAACCCGGCGCGGGATCGAATCCGTCCGGCCTGCGAACGAAGGCAGTCTGCGACGGTGAAGACTGGATCATCAACGGCGACAAGCGATACATCACCAATGCCCCGATCGCCAACCTGTTCGTCGTGTTCGCGCGCACCAGGCCAGCGGACGACG